>JABDNZ010000031.1 GCA_013043565.1 Gemmatimonadota bacterium
TCCTTGCCCGGTTCTACACTGACCATCCTGGTGGGGTGGGCCAGGATCTCGAACAGCTCCTCCTGCTCGCCCTCGGCGAGTTGGGGCACTTGGCCCTTCTCAGAAGCGTCTTCCGTCCCAGCCAGGATTTCGTCCCTGAGCTCGGACGCAGGCATCGTGATTCTCTCACCGTCTCCCATCCTGGTGGAAATCGCATCACTCATTCAGGGTTCTCCCGTTCGAAGGAAGGGCTTGTATCGGGTTCAAGAGCCGGTTTTGGAACTTTATTTCACGCTATGGAACACTGTACCATTCGGCTATACCTCGAACAAGGTTCCTCGTGATACCGGATGAAGGCCCGGCCAGGGTCATCCGGCGAAGCCCCCAGGGCGGTTCTTCTCTGGTAGGAAAGTAAAGGTTGCCGGGTTGATTGACACGCCTCTTGCAGAGGAACAGGTTGGGCAACTACCTGGAGAGACTTTCGGTGAATGAGTGTCGGTTCGGGGGCCGAGTCTGCACTCGAGGTGCGGGACCAGCAGCCGTGAGGGATCGTGGGGAGTGGATCGATACAAGATCGTGTGGGCTCTAAACCCACATAGCTCGGTGTGACTCCGGGGCTCCCCACCACTCTCTCTTCTTTCTCTCCGTGCACTGGCATGACAAGTGCCCTCCGGGGGCGTGGCAGCGAGCCTTCCCCCGAGAGCTTCGAGCCGCTGGCTTCACGCTGGCTTCAGAGGGAACAAAAGTGGGCATTACCTGGTCGAAAACCCAGAAGGACCGACTCAGGGCCCTGAGGGCCGATGGGGCCCGCCTGGCGGACAGCTTCGAGGGCAGGCCCCAGCGAGACCAAGCCTTTCAGGACCTGGAGGGAGCCCTCGCAAAAGCCCGGAGAAAAGAGCTGGAGGACCTGAGGGCCGGCCATGGCCGACCGGGTCTCTGCCGGCTTCAGACCACCTTGGAAGGAACCCTCGTAGGAGCCGGATTCGTCCAGGTCGCGACCCCCACGATCATGTCACGGGGGCTCCTGGCGAAGATGGGGGTCACGAAGAACCACGATCTCTTCGAACAAGTCTTCTGGTTGGATCGAGACCGGTGCCTTCGCCCCATGCTCGCACCGCATCTCTATTACGTGATTAAGGACCTGCTGCGGCTCTGGGAGAAACCTCTCGGGATCTTCGAGGTCGGTTCCTGTTTCAGGAAGGACTCCCAGGGCGCACGACACTCCAACGAGTTCACCATGCTCAACCTCTGCGAGTTCGGTCTTCCGGAGGAGGACCGGGGCGGTAGGCTCCGGGAGATGGCCGAGGTCGTAACCCGGGCGGCAGGAGTCCACGAATATGAACTGGAAGAATCGGCGTCGACCGTATACGGAGGGACATTGGACGTGGTGAGTGTGGACGGCCTCGAGTTGGGGTCGGGTGCCATGGGCCCACACCCGTTGGACCATGCTTGGCGGATCACCGATACCTGGGTCGGAATCGGTTTTGGGCTCGAGCGGCTTCTCATGACAGTGAACCGGGAGACCAGCATCGGGAAGATGGGCCGAAGCCTCGCCTACCTCGATGGAATTCCCCTGAGTATCTGAGGATGATCTCGATTCTGGAGAGAGCCGAAGGAGGGGACCACCTGTCGAAAGGCGACCTCCTCTCTCTGCTCTCCACTGCTGGCGTCGAAGAAAGCGAGGCCCTCTTCGCCGCAGCCCGCAGAGCGCGGGCCCGTACCACCGGGAACAGGGTGTTCCTCTATGGCTTCGTCTACCTGAGCACGCATTGCCGACAGGATTGCCATTTTTGTTTCTACCGGAGGTCGAACACCCGGTCTCCGAGATACAGGAAGACCACCGACCAGGTCGTTGAAGTGGCCAGGACTTTGGCCGACTCGAATGTTCATCTCATCGACCTCACCATGGGGGAGGATCCTGCCTACCTCGACGGTGATGGCCCCGGAGAATTGGCGAATCTGGTGGCGTCCGTCAGGGCGGTTACCGGTCTTCCGGTCATGATCTCCCCCGGGGTGGTGGACGAGGAAGTTCTGTCGGCGCTCAAGAAGTCCGGCGCCGAGTGGTACGCCTGTTACCAGGAGACCCACAACCGGTCCCTGTTCCGGGAGATCCGTCCCAGCCAGCCTTTCGACGCCCGGATGGAAGGGAAGCGAGCCGCCCGCGAACTTGGCTTCCTCACGGAAGAGGGAATCCTCTCCGGCGTCGGCGAGACCTCCCAGGACGTGGTCGAGTCCCTGGCGGCCATGAAAGAACTGGCGTCCGACCAGGTCAGGGTCATGAGTTTTATCCCGCAGACGGGCACCCCCTTTGCACGCCGGCCCCCGGGGAAGATCGAGGACGAGTTGAAGGTGATAGCGATCCTCCGCCTCGTCTTTCCAGATCGATTGATTCCCGCATCACTGGATGTTTCCGGCCTCGAAGGGCTGAAGGCCAGGTTGCGGGCCGGTGCCAACGTGGTGACCTCCCTTGTGCCTCCCGGTGAGGGATTGGCCGGCGTGGCCCAGAGTCGTCTCGACATCGAGGAGTCCCGCCGCACCGTGGAGAGCGTCGGCCCGGTGCTCAGGGCCTGCGGCCTCCAGGCGGCGACCCGGGGGGAGTACCGCCGATGGATGGACGAGAGAATGGGGCAGAGTGTTGGAGCTCCGTGAGATACGGCCCCGGAGCCGGGCCTGAGGCATGGTCATCGCCATCGCCGGGGGCGGCCTCCAGGGGCTCGAGGTGACCTATCTGGGCCGGAAGGCCGGTTTCGAAACGCTCCTCTTGGACCGGGACAGCGATGCCCCGGCGATCGGGATCTGTGATCGGTTCGTCTCGTTGGACCTTCTGGATCACGGGGCCGTATCGGAGGCCCTGTGCGGCGCGGGTGGCCCGGTTGATATCGTCCTCCCGGCAACCGAGAACGTCCGGGCCCTCGAGAGCCTGGTCGACTGGTGCCGGGCGAAAGGGGTACCCCTGGCTTTCGACCCGGGGGCCCACGCCATCTCGTCCTCGAAAAAGGAATCGAACGACCTTTTCAGGACGTTGGGATTCCCGGTTCCGACCTCATGGCCGGACTGCGGTTTCCCCGTTCTGGCCAAGCCCGATGTGGGGAGTGGGAGCCACGGGGTGGAGGTTCTTCCCGATCAAGAAGCGTTGGAGGGCCGGTTCGGGCCCCGTCCTCCCTCGGATTGGGTGCTCCAGGAGTACCTGCCGGGCCCGGCTCACTCCATCGAGGTGCTGGGCCGCCCTGGGGCCTATTCCGCCATCCAGGTCACCGATATCGAGATGGACTCACGGTACGACTGCAAAAGGGTGTCGGCCCCCACCGCGCTCCCCCCCGACCTGGTGAAGGATTTCGAGGAAATGGGCGTGGCGTTGGCCGAAGCCGTAGGGCTCTCAGGTATCATGGACGTGGAAGCGATCCTCCATGAAGGTCGCCTCGAACTGTTGGAGATCGACGCCAGGTTCCCCAGTCAAACCCCGGCAGCCGTGTACCATTCCACGGGGATCAACATGGTTCAACACCTGGTCGAGGTCTTCTCATCACCGGGCTTGGCGAACCCAGGGTCGCTCAGCGGCCTGTCGGTTCGGGGGGCGGTGGTCGAACATGTTCGATTCCGAGAGGGGCACCTTTCCGTAGGCGGCGAACGGATGATGACCGCTGGCGGCCCTCTGCACCTGGAGCTGAACCTATTCGGCGCCGATGAGGCCCTGACCAACTATTCTCCAGGACGGGGCGACTGGGTGGCCACGCTGATGGTCAGTGGAAAGGACCTCCCCACAGCCCGTGAGAAGCGGGACCTCGTTCTGGCGGAATTGCGGGATCGATTTGCCGTGAGATCCTATACCGATGAGAGCCCAAGTGTTCGAATGGGACCGGTGAAATGACGCGGCTCAAGGAAGGAGATCTCATCCCCATCCCGGCCCGACTGCCGGAGTACGACGATCGACTGAGGGGTATCGTTGGGGTTTCTCTCGCGGAGATCGCCTGCAAGGCCGCGGGGGTAGATGAAAAGCCGTTGGGGTCCGGCTCGATTATGGCACGCTTTGCGGCAGTGCCGATGAACAGTGGTTTCGGGGTGATCCAGGGGTTTTCTGCTGCAGCCTCGGCCGTCGTTTCGCATCTGGGTTTCGAAGCGTTCGTCACAGAGGACTCCGACGTCGCCGGAATCGTGGAGGGGATCGGGGCAGGGGCCGATGTCCTGCTCCTTGCCGACGACGAACGATACGTGGCCATGGTTCCCGAGATTGGATTCTATGTGGACAATTCCCCTGCCACCGCCCTGGGGTTTGTAACCGCCCTGGAAATCATGAACGGAGGGTTGGTTGGGGAATCCGTCCTGGTGCTGGGTTGTGGCCCGTTGGGTGTGGCCGCTTCGAAGGCCCTGATCGAACGCGGTGCCGAAGTCGGGCTATGCGACGTCGTTGAAGCCCGCGCCCAGGCAGCGTCGAGGGGAATCGGCGGGAGCTCCTCGGCCACAGTCGGAATCGAAACAGACCTCTCAGGGTCCCTCCGGCGGTACAATCTGATCTTCGACGCCACCAACACAGGAGGGTTTATCGGACCGGGCCACCTCACCGATCACACCTTGGTCGCCGCCCCCGGCATGCCCTGCGCCCTTACCCCCGAGGCGATGGATGAACACCGGAATCGGATTATCCATGACTCGCTGGAGATCGGGACCGCTACCATGGCCGTGCAGGCGGCCGCCATGCTGTCAGCTGGCGAAACCCCCCGAGGGGCCGGTGGAGAATGAGCGAAAACAAGAAGGCGGAGAGGGAGCGGTACTACCGCAAGCGGGTGGAGCTTTTCCGGCTCATCGACAAGATCAAGATCTGGCCATCGAGGAAGGGGCTTCTGCACGGTATCCGTACTACTGATAAGATGGGGGATGTGGCCCGGGTCACTACCCATTGCAACAAGACCTTCATGGTAAACAACTCACGGAACAGCCGGGCGGCCCGGTGGTTGAGGAACAAGTGGTTCACCGGCGTATGCCCTGAATGTCGGATACCCGATTGGAAACTGGCGAAGTATTCTTCCACACACTTCCGTCGCCACCACGGCTCCGACCTCCAGGAGGGCGGCCCCCCCCGGGTAGACCGCCAGCCCGCGGCTCCGAAAGGAGCGGCAGAAGTGGGTTCGGGGTCTCAAGAGGGTCTTTGAGAACCCGGAGCCGTTCAAGCAGGGTCCATTGGGGGCATCACACTGCAGGCCAGGACGGATCATGAACCACAGGGGGAAGATCAGATGACGGTGACGTGGCACAGACTCTTGGCGGTACTCTTCGCCGCGGCGTTCTTGCCGGCCTGGGCCGCCCTCTCGAACCAGGCCAGCGCCCAGAACCCACCCACACGGGTGATTCTTATTATTGGAGACGGAGCTGGAGCGAGCTATTGGACAGCGGCGGCCTTTGCCTCGGACCATCTGGCCGTGGAACAATTCCCGGTAGCAGGCTTGGTGGATACCAGGGCTTCGAGTGACAAGGTCACCGATAGCGCGGCCGCCGGCACAGCTCTCAGTTCGGGCGTCAGGACCTATAACGGGGCCATCGGAATGGACCCGGACAGCAACGCCGTGACGACGGTGCTCGAGGTAGCGCAGGGTCGCGGGATGGCTACCGGACTGGTCGCCACATCCTCCATCACCCACGCGACCCCGGCCTCGTTCGCCAGCCACGTGCCCAACCGATACATGGAATTCGAGATAGCCCGGCAGCTCGCATTTTCCGAGGTAAACGTGCTCCTCGCCGGTGGGCGCCGATTCTTCCATCCGGATGTGCGTCCCGACTCCCTCGACCTCCTTTCGAGAGTCAAAGACAGATACCCCTACGTTGAGACTGGCGATGAGTTGGCCACACTCCAGACCGACGGCCTTACAGGCTTGGTGGGCCTTTTCGCATTCGGAGATATGCCCGCCGCCGCCGAAAGGGTACCGTCCCTCCCGGCTATGACCCGCGCAGCCCTCGACGTCCTGAATCATGACCCGGAAGGTTTCTTTTTGATGGTCGAAGGATCGCAGCCCGACTGGCGGGGCCACGACCGGGACCCACTCGTGGCCATCGAAGCAGAGATGCTGGATCTGGACCGGGCGGTGGGCGTTGCCCTGGAGTACCAGTCAAAACACCCTGAAACCCTCATCGTGGTCACCGCCGACCACGAAACCGGAGGCCTGGCGATCCAACAGATGGGATCGCGGAGGGTGCTGACTGGAGCAGCGGCGACGGCCGATTCCACGGTGGCCCGGCTGGCGGAGGCAAGGAGGTTGGTCGAAGGGGAGCTGGGCGAAATGGCGGACAGCATCGCCACGAACCTGGTGAAGCTCTCCGCCCTCTTGAGGGGACGGGCCAGAGCAATCGAGGATTCCCCGACCCTGGTCGCCCGCTATACCACAGGAAGTCACACCGCCCAGATGGTTCCCCTCTTCGCTTCCGGCCCTGGCTCGGAAGTCTTCGGAGGCATCAAGATGAACTGGAGGATTGGCGAGCTCCTCAAAGCGGCGGTGAACCGCTAGGGGAAGGAGTCAGCCCTGGGGGCCGGAGCGTTCCCCCCAGAGAAAACCCATGGCTTCTTCGTAGGGTACCAAAACCGGGGGTCCGGTCAGGTCGAAGAAGGAGAATACGAAGGCCGGCCGGTCAGGGAAGAGGGCTCGAATCTCGTCATTGGTCTCCGGACCCAGGTCCCTGACGAAGAGAGGTCCACCCCGTTCATCTCCGGGAAGATCTCCCTGCCACAGGAGGGGGGCCAACGCCACGGCTCCAAACCGGTCCGCCTGGATCTCCCGCCTGCATTCCGGGGTGAGGATCTCTTCCCTCCGCGTGCGAACCGCGATTCCCCGGCCCACGGAGCCCAGGACCAGGCCTTCGGGGGCTGCGGCTCCCTGATCCAGGTCTACTGCCGGGAGGGAGGCCTCCGAAGCGTAGCGAGCCCTGGCCTCCCGGGCGTCCGCGTATTGGTGGAGTTGGCAGCTGGTGTTCCTTCGAAGCGCGGGCACAATGCTGTCCTGCCGCATTCCACCGGCCCCCTGGAGCCGTGAGCTGAGGCGTTCGTTCCAGGAGGTGTGGACAAAGATCAGGGAAGGAGGTCCCGTCGGAAGGTCCGGGATTTGAATCCGATCCAGCGTCTCACCGGTCCAGGAGTAGACTCCCCACCGGTTCGGTACTCCCCAACCTGCGGAAATCAAGAGGGAAACGCCAACGGCCCACGCGGTGATGTGGCCGAGCCGCCGGGTCCAGAGGCCCCTGTCTCCGGATTCGGACTTTGTCACCATCTGTCCGATGCCCAGAGTGCCAAGGAGGATCCAAGCCGGAGCCGCCTCGAACATCATCCGGGCATCATGGAACCAGTAGAAAGCATTGGCGAGGGCGGGAAGGAGGGCCCAGGCCAGAACCGTTCCCGCACCTTTCGGAAGCCGTGGCCCCAGGAGGAGAAAAGCCCCGACCGCCACGGTCAGAGGCAGGGGAGTTTCCAGGAACTGGACCCCCACGGCCAAGAGGTCGATGGAGGTGAAGGCCAAGGCGCTTTCGATTCCATACATGTATCCCCAGGGGTCCAGATGGAACCCCATCTCATGGTTGCTCCCGAAGGCCTCCAGGTACCCGAATTGGGTAATGCCCCCAAACAGGCGGTGGTTGTAAGAACCCAGGAGAAGGGCGAACGGCAGGCCCCCCGCAATAACCCATGCAGCTCGGTTCAGAGCCCAGCGAATCCGGCTCTGGAAGAGATCGGGGCCCCAGAGCGCGAGGGGGAACGCAGTGCCCAAGACCAACCCGACAAGGGGCCTCGCGCAGACCATGATTCCCACGGCACCCCCTACCGCGAGGCCCCAAAGGGCATGACCCTCCCGGGCTCTGAGGGTGGCGTAGAGGATTCCCGCTCCCGCGGCTCCCGCGGTGAGATGACTGAGAGACCCACCGGCCAGGAAGAGAAGGAAGGGGCTCATGGCGGTGAGAAGGGCCCCGACTCTGGCCGTTCCCTCATGCTGGGGCAGCAGACGGGGAAAGGAGAGGGCCAGGAGCCAGGCCATCACGCCCATGAGGACCGGGCCGGTCAGCGTCGAGATCCCCAAACGGAAGAAGATCGCCATGATGGCCAGGTGAGAGGGTGGGTATTGGGAAACCCACCCCTCCTGGACCATGAGGGTGTTGGTCACCAACCAGCCTTCAGGGAAAGCCAGAGAGGGTCCGGCGAGTTGACCGCTGGCCATGTAGCGGGCATGAACGGCCGACGCGATCTCGTCCATGTTCTTGTAGAGGCCCTGGTATAGGAGCTCTGCTACGCCGAGAGCCAGAGCGAAGGCCAGAAGCCCGACCAGGGCTGCAAAGAGGGGAAGACCCGGCCTGCATAGGCCGCGGACCATATTCCTGGCCAGCCGGATCAGTGCGTCCGAAAAGAAGAAGGCCAGGAGCACCGCCATCAGAACAACGAAGAAGCTGCCCCACCAGGCGTACTGGAGGGTGGTTTCCGCCACTTGTACGCTGGCCTGTCGGAAGGGTGCATCACCGCTGGTGTCCAGCGCCCGATAGACGGGAAGGAGGCCGAAGATCAGGAGTGCGGCTCCGAGGCCTCGTTCCAGTAGGCGTGGCAGGTTGAACCCCTCGGTTCTCTCCATCTGTGCCTGTTTCATCCCTTGGTTCCAACCACGAGGAGGGAGCTGCCGAGGGGTACTCGGAGGGGACCCAGGGCGGCGTTCTCCATCACGGAGAAGCCTTCGATAAGGCGGTTCGCCCAAGCACGAGGGATCCGGGGATTTCGCAGCTCCCTGTCTCCCGGGAAGGTCCGCTCGAACAGGCGCTGGACCAACTTCGGGCCGAACAGCCAGTGGAAGAAATACCTCTGGCGATAAACCCTCATTCCCACCGAACCAGCCAGGTCTCTGAAGGACGAAATGGTGTATCGACGGAAGTGATGATTGGCTTCGTCGTGGGAGGTCCAAAGAACAGGGAACGCAGGAACGGTCACCAGGATTATCCCCCCCGGTTCGAGGAGGTCCAGAGCATGGGCCAGGGCTGGTTCCGGTTCCTGCATGTGCTCCAGGACATCGAGGAAGAGGATGAGCCGAAAAGGCTCCTCCCCCCGAAAACTCGAGTCGAAGGGTCGGAGGTGAATGTTCCAGCGGTTAAGGGATGCTTGGGAGACGAGGGATGCGTCGGGCTCCACGCCCTCGACCTCGCCCAGGGCCTGGAGCTTCGGGAAGAAGAGGCCGTCGCCGCAGCCAACGTCCAGGATCGAGCCCCATGAGTCGGTTGGATTCAGATCATGGATCTCTTTGAGAACGATCCTTTCCCGAGCCCGCCACCACCAATGTTCCTCGTAAAGCGTACGGTAAATCTGCCCATATTCCGGATCCACGATCAGGGACCCTCGCGGTCAGGCATACCGGATCGTCTCACCTGATCGACCACATAAAGCGGGCGTCCCTTTACCTCCTCATATACACGACCGACGTACTCGCCGATAACGCCGAGGAAGAAGAGGTTCACGCCCGAGACGAACGTCACGACGAGGATGATGGCGGTGAAGCCCTGGGGGGACCGATCCAGGAAGAACTTCGCCCAGAGTGAATAAACCGCGAAAAGGGTGGAGAGGAGCACTGCCACCGCACCGACCATGGCCGCCGCCCGGAGGGGTACCACGGAGAAGGCGAAAATCCCATCGAAGGCGAGACGAAAAAGCTTCCCGATCCCATACTTGCTCCGGCCCTTTGCCCGCTCGGCCCGCTCGACATCGATCCCCACTTGCTTGAAGCCCGCCCAGGTCCGGAGGCCCCTGAGGTACCTCTGCCGTTCCGGTGCCCTTCGGATTTCGTCCACCACCCGCCGGGACATGAGCGCGAAATCCCCGGCGTCCACCGGTAGCCGGACGTTGGAGATTCCCGCGAGGAGGCGGTAGAACAGGAAATAACTCGCCCGCAACCACCAGGACTCCTTCCGACGGGTGCGCCGTGCATAGACCACGTCGAAACCCCGGTGATACTGCTCGAGAAAGCGCGGGATCATCTCCGGCTCATCCTGGAGATCCCCGTCCATTGCGACGACCACGTCCCCTCGAGCGTGGTCCAGGGCTGCACTGATTGCCGCCTGATGCCCGAAGTTCCTGGAGAGAGATACGATCCCGATCCTCGAGTCCTTGTCGGCAGCCTGCCCGAGGGCGGCGAGGGTCCCATCGGTGCTCCCATCGTCCACGAAGAGCATCTCGTGGGGTCCCCCGGGCATCTCGTCCAGGACCGCCCCAAGCCTGCGAAGGAGTTCGTCGACCAGTAGTTCTTCGTTGAGGAGGGGCACAGCAACCGAAACGCGGATCGAGGATGAACTCATGGGTGTCGGAGTGCTCCCTTGAAGTAGACCATGTTCCAGAATGTGATCCCTGCCGGGCCGAGGGAATAGGGTTCGAACACAACAGGCTCAAAATGGTGTTCGAAGATCTCCTTCCATCGAGAAAGGGGTCGCGGGTGATCTCCACGATCCAATCTGGCTAAAAGGCGGGCCAGGGAAGGGCCCTCCGGAAGCACCAGATCGAGGATGTGGATGTGCCCTTCTTCCGCCAAAAGCGTACCGAGGTGGTGGAGTATTCGATCCGTTTCCGCGTCCGAAACATGGTGAAAGAAACTGTTCACCAGAATGAAATCGAAGGGCTCGGCTTCCAGCTCGAAGGCCGTGACGTCGGCGGTGATGAACTCCCGGCGATAGCGTCTCTTCGCCGATGCGATATATCCCGGGTTGATATCGACCCCGAGGTATTCACACTGGGAAAAGTAAGGTGCGTTCGTTCCCGGGCCGCAACCCACGTCCAGGACCCGCCTGATCCCATCCATTTTGTTGTGGGCGACCACCGGCTCGAACTTCGGGTCCTGGAAAGGCCCCTGCCACGCTCGGTAGATGGGAGCCCATTCGAGGGCTCGGTCCTTCAGGCTCATGGACGCCACCTCAAGAGGAAGCGCCCGATCCGGCGTTCCTCCGGGAACCGGTCCACCAATTCGTCTAGGAGTGCGCCGCCCACGGGCGGAGAGAATGCCGGGGCTTCGTTCAAAGCGATCACCGACACCTCCAGGGAGTCGATGGCTGCCAAAAGGGTGCCTCCTCCCGGGTCGGCGGGATCGAAGAACTCGAAGGTGCTCCTGCCGGGACTCGAGAGTCCGGTGAGGAAGTACACCTCGGGAGCGTCCGGAGTGGCAAGTATGAAATCAGATTTCGCCCGAGCGCGGATTTCTCCCGCCAGGGTGGTGTAGAGCTCCTTGTCTTCCTCGGTGACCCGCAAGGACCCCCGTTCCAGGCCGAGCTCGTGGGTTTGTTGGTCCTCAACGAAGGTCCGTCCCATATGGTAAATGAAACCGGGGTGAATCCAGAATACGGCAAAACCCAGGTAGAAAGCGAAGACAACACCCAAGAGCGGGCGGAGGCGGATCCCTATGGGTCGGATCCCTTCCACCCGAACCGGATGGCGTGTGAGGTTCTGGTCCGCTACCGCCATCGCCGCCAGGGTCGTTAGAGCCACCAGGGGTCCGACATAGAGAAAATAGACTGGAGCATGGAACGGAAACTGGACCAGGCTCACCAGGCAGGTGACACACAGAAGGGAAAGGAGCTGAAGCTCCCGAACCCCCGTTGAAGGCCCCCGGCCCGGGTGGGGTCCGGCCCGGACATGCCTCTTCCTCCACTCGGAAGCCAAAAGGATACCGATCCCGCCGACGACCACTACCGCGGTAAGGTTTCGCATGGAAAACCAGACGTCTGGGTAGACCCCTATAC
>JABDNZ010000035.1 GCA_013043565.1 Gemmatimonadota bacterium
GAGTACGTGCGGGCCACCTCGAGGCGACCCCGAGCGAAAGACGGTCCGGACAGAACAGAGGCTTCGTAACCCCGGAGGGTCAGCGGCCCTCCCAGGAACCAGTTCCGCTGCAAGGGTGTCTCGCCCCAGCTGGTCCCTCCCCCGGCCTCGAGCCCGATCCGCCAACTCGCACCCGCCAGTGGAATCGCCACTCGTACGGTGGCGCTGGCCCGGGCATAGTCTCCCTTGATTGAGGTCGAGTCCGGGTGCCTCCAGGATCCCCCCTGGCCATACAGCTCAAGGCCTACCTGGGTGGCAAGGGGATCAGAGCCCCACCAGGGCGCCAGGGTCAGCTCGCCACCCACCTCCTCCAGCCTCTGGGCCATCATGTTCGGCCGGAAATCCCAATCCGAGTCGAATGCATGGATGAGCGAAAAGTTCGTGTCGATGTCCACCGAGTCCTGACGTTCGGCAAAAAAGCGGAGCCTGAACGACTCCCGGTCGGTTTCGGGGGGCCGCCACACCAGTTCTGCACCGGTGGCCATGTAGTATTCCCCATCATCCCGCCCGAAAAAGAGAGAATAGATGGAGTTGCCCAATCCCAGGTATCTGCCCCGGGAATTGGTGGGCCTCAACTCCCGGTATCCACTTAAGGCTACCCGGCGAAGAACCGAGCGACGTTCGAAGGTGACTTTCCCTTTTGGCTCGAGATCGCCGAACCCGAAGAACCCAGTGGTTTCGAAGTTGATGGGACCCATGAAGCTCCCTAGCTCGGCCTCGAACCGCCCACCGACGGCCAGCCCTTCGACCCGATTGAACCTGATCAGGTCATGCCGGGCCCAGCCCCAATTGGCATCCCAGGGAATGCCCTGCGTAGGTATAGGCGGGAGGTCGGCCAAGGTCCTGACCATGTCCTCCAACTCGTCTTCCGAGGAGAAGCCGGGAGCGTCGGCCCAGATCGGAGGAGGAAGCTCCGGGCTCTCTTCCAGCAGCGTGATGTCCTGGGGGACGATAAACCGTGAATCGTATCCCGAGGTGTTGCGAGTAACGTCATCGAGGTGCTCATACTCGACTCCGGCCGGATCGCTGAGGAGAGAGGCGATGAAGGCCATAGCCTCGGCCCGAGAGTCGAAATGCCGCTCCACCAACGCCGGGTCCGGCGGCTCGGCCAGATCGTCCTCCATCGTAACCGATTCCAACTGATAGGATAGGTCGAAGGCGATGGGCATCTTCATGATCCCCACCTTCACCTCTCCCTCCACCCGCATGGACCGCGGGAGCCAGACGTGGAAGTCCCACAGGGAGTATTCGATGGCCACCAGATCCATGGTGAAGATCCAGGGTTTGAGTATCCCGGGAACCATGTCGAACTCCCCGGCCTCGTCCTCTGCTCTCACGTCCGGGATATCCCGGACCACGTCCAGCTCGCGGCTAAGCTGATAGACCGCCCGGACCAGGGCTCCGGACTCAGGCTCGATCCAGAGCGTACCGGCGATGCGATGGACGTCGGCCTCCCGGGGCAAAACATCCAGCTGAACGGTCAGAAGGCGGCGACCGTCGGGGAGGGAGAGGGTAAGGGTGTCACCGCTCTGGAAGCGGTAGAGGCTGTCAGCACCCGGGGCCAGGGGGTGGGCGAACCAGAAATCCGACTCGTCGGGATCTGTGATCTCTTCCGTGTCGTCACTCGTGAGGCCAAAGAGAAGGCGATCCCCTCCGGGTTCAAACGGCTCGTCCATGGCCAGGTCATTCATCCAGGACCAGGAGTCCTCCCGCTGGGCAGCTTCCCGCCCGGGGTACTGGGCCTTGTTCCCCATGACCTGCATGATGGGAGCGTGATCCCGGTCCCAGAACGCACGGACGGCGGTCTCATTGCGGTAGATCGTCCGATCCTTGAGGGGGGTCCGGATTCCGGCGGCAATCCGCTGTTTGATCACCGAGGTATACCGAACGACCGAGCTGTCGATGGCTTGCCAGTTCCCCTGGGCTGCCCGAAAGAGCTCCCCGGCCGTTGGATCCAGGAAAGCGTCGGGCGCATAGGTGACCTGCTGGGCCGTGAGATTGAGGGGAATGCCGGCAAGGACCCAAACGGCCAGGAGACGAACTGTTAAGCGGGCTCTCATCGTCCGTCCTCCCATTCGAACTCCACCGACCTGAAATCCTCCCACTTCACCAGTACCCACTCGGCCTCGGCATCGTCCGGGGACTGACCGCTGGAATCCAGAACCAGGAAGATGCCGGAATTTCCATCGTCCACGTCGTTGGATCCGTCAAGCTCGAAGGCGCGGCCGTCCCGAAGGGTGACCGTGGCCCCCTCGGTCGGGGCGGTCTGCACGTTCACCCCTGTCGCACCCACTTCCACGGAGGTGGTGACCCCAACGAACCGATCGATGGATGCCACAAGTCCAAATTCGATGTCGAAGATCAGGTCCCCGTCTTGACCATCCAGAAGCTCCCAGGAGTATTCCTCGTCTCCATCCCAACGGATCCATCCGGTGAGTTCGGTGCTGTCCGTCGTCGTTACGGTTCCCCTCAGACGGCGGGCGGTATCGAAGGACCCAGGGGAGATCGGTACTTCAGGAGGGTGGAAGCGTACCCGTTCCAACTCATCCCACTCCAACAACACCAACCCCATGCCGGGATCGGACACCTGGATCCCGTCATTTCCCTCGTCCACGTCGTCGCTCTCGAAAAGCTCGATGGTCGCTCCGTCCGCGAGGGTCAGTTCGGACCCTCGGCCCGATGGCCGCAGCTCGGTGATACGGCCGAAGAGAAGATCCCGGCGAGATCCGTCCGAAGTGAAACCCTGCAGTGTGTCGGACGTGAGGATCTTCTCCATGTCCCAGGCGATGTAGCCGGTGAACCGGGTGTCCTCATCCAGCACCACCGTCCCATGCAACCGCCGACCCTCGGGCCGGGCGCTGGAGGGCGGGGTCTCCAAGGCGATATCCCGGATATCTCCCCATTCCAGCTCCACTCGGCTCCCATCCGCCCTGGCGACCAGGACCTCCCTGAGGTCATCGCCGATATCCGTTGACCCACCATTCAGGTCCAAGAACCGCCCGGACCGTAGCTCCAGTGTAGCCTGGTCATCTCCTGCCACCGTGAGGGTTTTGATGTGGCCGAAACGGATTCCCGACTCATGGGATTCGGGGAATTCGGGCTCATCGTCATCCCAGGTGATCCGGTACCCGTTGAGCTCGATGACTCGGTCTCCCTGACGATCCTCGGGGTGTACGAGGTCCCACCAGTCCTGGAATAGGAACGGTGTAAAGTCCTTATTTCCGTCCAGGAGATCGGCCCAGCCTCCCTCGTTCCGATCCCATCGGATGAAGCCTCGATGCACCTCACCGGTGACCGTGGTGACACGGCCCCAGATCCGCTCCTGCTCCTGAGCTTCGAGGGGAACGGGGATCCCGAAAGGAAGGACGACGAACAGGGCCGCGAACAGCAGGCTGGCCCGGGCAAAAACCATGTGGTCAGCTCCGGTTTCCGGACGATGTCTCCTGAGACAGTTCTCAGTACGATGGCTCGACGGAGGGGGTTTCGGGAAGGCTCTTTGGGAGAACCGACCCGATTCCAACCAAGTGCCTATCCCGAGCGTCCAACTGTATGGCATAGAAGGCATGCACTCCGAGAGGGGACTGCTCATGTTCGACCGGTCCAGTAGAGACCTGAGCTTCGCCGTCCGCCAGATCCGCCGACACCCGGCTTTCTCCTTCCTCCTGATCCTCACGGTCGCCGTCGCCATCGGTGCGAACGTAGCGATTTTTTCCGTCCTCGAAGGGATCGTCCTCAGACCACTTCCCTATCCCGAAGCGGACCGGATCCTGGCGGTATGGGAAACTCCGAGCCAACAAGACCGGTGGTTTCAGCCTTTCACCGGCCCTGATTACTTCGACGTCCGGGAGGAGACAAGGACCCTGGAGGAGTTCGGCGTCATCCATCTGAGGTATGTGAATCTGGCGGGACAAGAAGAGCCGGTCCGCCTTCGGGCCGGAGCCATGACGGCGAGTCTCTTCCAGCTCCTCGGCATACAGCCGGCCCAGGGTCGCTTCATCACCGAGGAGGAGGAGTTGGAGGGAAACCACAGGGTGGTGATCCTCAGCCATGGTCTCTGGCAGGACCAATTCGGCGGCCAGGGTGACGTGGTCGGCAGACAGGTTCGCGTGGATGGAGAACCCTTCGAGGTGATTGGGATTATGCCGCCTGGCTTCCGGGCACCGACGCCTTGGGGCGGAAGAGACCAAACTCGTGCCTGGGTCCCTCTGGTCCTCCCCCGGGACGGTTCGGGTCGGGGGAGCCACTGGTTGGGGGCCTACGGGTTGATGGAGGAAGGGATCACCCCGGAAGAAGTGGAAGCCGAGTTGAACGTCATCGCCGAGCGCCTGTCCGAGGCCTATCCCGACACGAACGCCATGACCACCATGTGGGTTCAACCCATGATGGCCCGGACACTCGGAGGGATCAGCTCCGTCCTGATCTTCCTCCTGATCATCGTAGGGCTCGTCCTACTGATCGCCTGTGCCAACGTGGCGAGCATGCTGCTGGCAAGAGGGATGAGCCGGGCTTCCGAGTTCGCCATCCGCGCTTCTCTGGGAGCTGGGCGCAAAGGTCTCGTGCGGCAGCTTCTCACCGAAAGCCTCCTTCTCTCCGTGGTGGGCGGATCGATAGGCATCCTCTTCGCTTTTTGGGGAGTGGACACCCTGAAGGCGGTGATGCCCGACTCGGTCCCCCGCCTCTCAGCCATCTCGGTGAACCTCCCGGTATTGGGTTTCGCCGCAGGAGTGACCCTGGTTTGCGGCATCCTGGTTGGCCTGGCGCCATCTCTCTTTGCCTCTCGGACCAACCTATCTGAGGTAATCCAACACGGGCGGGCGTCCCGGGGCGGTGGGGCGGTCCGAAACCGCTTTCTCTCGGGTCTCGTCATGGTCCAGCTGGCCATCGGGTTTGTCCTGGTCAACGCCGCTCTGGTTCTCTCCGTGAGCTACTCCAACGTGGTCGAACAACCCATGAACTTCGCCACCGACGAAGTACTGGTGACCGATGTCTCCTTGGGTGGGCCCGCCTACGAGGAGCCACATCTGCGCCGGGCCTTTTGGGAGGAGTTGGCCGAGCGCGCCCGGGGTTTTCCCGGGGTGATCGAGGCTGGAATCACCAGCAAACTGCCCCTCAGGGGAGGCACCAACGGCGGTGTCCTGGTCCGAGACATGGTCTTCGACCCAACCGTCCAGGATTACCTCGTAGAGTACTCCTTCGTCGACCATGGATACCACGAGGCGATGGGAATCCCGCTCCTCTCCGGGAGGCTATTCAGTCAGCAGGACATGGAGGCGACTGCGGTCTTCGCCGGCCAGGACACCTTATTGATCCAGGTACCGGTGATCATCAATCGGGCTATGGCTGAAGAGCTCTGGCCGGAATCGGAGGCACTGGGGGAGATCGTTCGACCCTACGACGCGGAACCCAGATGGAACGCCGAAGTCGTGGGGATCGTGGAGAACGTCCGGCAATGGGGACCGGAAAGGCCCCCACTGCCGGAAATGTATTTCCCGCATACATCCGAGCTTTGGGGACCCATCTGGGGTCGACTCATCATCCGAACCGCCGGCGACCCCATGACGTTGGCCGCCGGCGTCCGTGCAGCGGTTCGGGAGATCGATCCGGGGATTCCTTCAGCGACTCCGCAAACCATGGGGCGCATCCTTCGGGACACCACTGCTGGTCGACGGTTCTCCATGCTGTTGGTTGGCCTCTTCGCCGCTACGGCCCTACTCCTCATCGTGACCGGCACCTACGGCGTTCTCTCCTACGGGGTGTCCCAGCGTATCCATGAGATCGGCGTTCGGATGACTTTAGGCGCCAACAAGCGGAACGTAACGAAGCTCTTTCTCCTGCGGGCAGGACTGCTCGTTGGAGTCGGGCTGGTCGTGGGCCTCCTCGGGTCTTGGGCGGCGTCCCTGCTCACTCGGAGTCTGGTCTTTGGCATCAGCCCTATGAGCCCTCTGCACCTGGCTCTTGCTGCGGGGGTGATGGGTGTTGTGGCCCTGGCTGCCACTCTGATTCCTGTAATGCGAGCTACGGGGGTGGACCCGCTGGAGGCCTTGAGGGTCGACTAGACGAGAACGTAGCCAGCAATCCGGCGTGATCTGAAGGCCACCGTCCACCGGGACTGGTCTCGGTCCCCTGGCCGCGACCAACAAGCTTTACCCCAGTCGGTCTGAGCTTCCACCCTCCCTCAGCTGTCTTTCCTGGACCTCGGAAGAAGATAAAGTCGATCCGCTGGTCCAGAGTGGTGGTGAGATCCCGAAGGTCCGACCCATGGCAGCACGTGAGTCCCCCGGGGTCCGAGTCACCCCTCAAGGCGGGCCAGGCGTCACCAAAACCTGCTTCGGTGATCCTTGCGTAGGTCGGCGTCCAACTCCGGTCCCCAGGGGAAGCCGCGGCATCCGAGTTGAAGTCCCCCAACAGAACCGTGACACCATCGGAGCCGGACACGATCTCCTCCAGCAGCTCCTCGGCCTGCTGCACCTGGATCTCGGCGTGCCTTTGGATCTCCAAATGGGTGTTCACGATCCGGACCGGAAGACTCCCCACCCAAGCGTCCACTCCGACCCACCCCCTCTCCATCCGGATCTCACCACCGAGTGGATCTGATCCCAACAGCACATGGGCTCGGTAGTTCCCTTGGGAAACCTCCTCGACGGGGAGGCCATCCCGGACAAGGACCGCATCCCGGAGAGTCAACTCCACAAGACGTGTCGGGACGAATCGGTCGTCCTCCCAGGATCCTTCCACCGGTACTCTGGCCTTCGTGTTTTCGACCTCTCCAATGAAGGAATAGGGTAAGTACCTGGATCCGAGCTCGCGCTGGAGAATGGGCCGGAAGTCCAGCGAATCGACGAGGAGCGGCCCCTCGGCCCCTGAATCCAGGGCCAGGGTTCTGAAACGGGCGACCTCCTGGAGGCCCACCAGGTCGGGCATGGTATCCTGGATACCATCGACGAGGGCCACCGCACGATCCCGAAAATCGTTGGCCAGCACCTCGTTCCATGCCCTGGATGCCCTACTCGCAAGGAGGGGCAGGTCCTGGAACCCTACCTGGAGGATGGGATCGATATCCCCCCCATGGTAGACGTTCCATGACATCACGGTGAAAGAGGGTCCCTGTTTAGCCATGCTCGGAAGATGAGCCCTCCACACCCTGGATTCACTACGTCCAGCCACGTAGTCCACTCCAAAAACCACGTAGTCGATACGGGCGTTGGGCCCCGGCGCAGCGGACCGAGAGGAGCTATACTACCGGCATTCGAACCTTCCACCGATAGGAGAGCTTCACCATGGACCGCTTCTCCGGTGTTCGACGTTTTGTCATGGCTTCCCTTCCCCTGGGTCTCCTCCTCTTCCTTGCCGGCCCGATCCCGGCACCCGACGCCCGGCCCCAGAGCCCGGCCCAGGAATTCGAGTTCTCCGACAAGCCCTGCACGGAGTGCTGCACGAGCCTGCTGGTGGGCCGGGAAGCCTCCGAGGACGGCTCCACCATGACGAGCCACTCATGCGACTCCGGCACGGACCGAACCTGGATCAAGCTCGAGCCTAGGAAGACCCATGAGCCCGGTTCCATGGCGCCGCTATGGTACCAACCGAAGCGGACCCGGGGACCTTACGATCCGGACCGAGTGCCAGTAGGGGAGATTCCTCAGGTGGCCGTGACCTACAAGTTCATGGACGCGGCGTACCCGGTAATGAACGAGCACCAGCTTGCGATCGGTGAGACCACTACCGGCGGAAAGCGAGAGCTGAGGAGCACCGAGGGCCTCATCGATGCCCCTGAGCTTTATCGGCTGGTCCTGGAGCGAGCCAGGAACGCCCGGGAGGCCATTCGGATTGCGGACGAACTCACCAAAGAGTTTGGCTACAACGACTGGGGCGAGTGCTTCACCTTCGCGGACCCCAGGGAGGTCTGGTTTTTCGAGATTCTGGGCCCTGGCCAGGGCAAGATCGGAGCCGTGTGGGCAGCTGTCCGGCTTCCTGACGACCACATCGGGGTAAGCGCCAATTCACACCGTATCCTGCAGTTGGACCTCGATGACCCGGACCACTACATGGCCTCGGACAACGTTCACTCCCTGGCGCAGGAAATGGGTTGGTGGGAACCCGAGAGCGGGGACGAATTCCGATTCGCTTATGCCTACGCCGACCGAACGAGCCTCTACTCCCGGCGCAGGGAGTGGCGGGCGCTGAGCCTGCTGGCCCCTTCCCTGGGCCTGGACGCGAACGCAGAGAACTTCCCTCTCTCGGTGAAGCCCGACGAGAAAGTCACCGTAAAAGACCTGCTGGAGATCTTCCGGGACTACTACGCCGATACCCCCTACGACATGACTCGGCGCTTGGTGGTGAATCGGAATGGGGAAGCAGTGAAGAGCCCCTTGGCAAACCCTTTCATGAACTCCGACCTCAGGGAACTGCTCCAGGTGGACCGGGAACGGACCATCGCCTCCCCGACCGCCACCTATCTCACCATAACCCAATCCAGGGAGTGGCTCCCCGATCCCATCGGTGGGCTGGTCTGGCTCGGATACGACAACCCGGCAACTACGCCCCACCTTCCCTTTTACATCGGAATCTCCCAGATGCCCGATTCCTACATGGTGGACGGCCGGAGGGATTTCAGCCGCGACTGCGGATGGTGGGCGTTTCGAAGGGCCAGCAAGCTGTCCTACTTCCGGTACCAGGAGATGGCACCGGTACTAAAGGCGGCCTGGGAACCCATCGAGGTGGAGGCCTTTACCCGCCAGGCGTCATTCGAGGAAGAGGCGTTGGCCATATACCGCCGAGACCCCGATGCCCTGGAGGCCTTCTTGACGGACTACTCGGTGGGCCTGGCCAACCGGGTCGTCGACCAGTGGTGGGACTTGGGGGACCGACTCTGGGTCCGGTTCAACAACATGTTCTGATCAAAAAAACCCCGGGCACGCTCGAGACGTGCCCGGGGGGATCCTCCTGAAGATCGCCTTACTTTCGACGGCCCAGGAATCCGCCAAGAAGCTTCTTCCCGGCATCGGCGATGTCGCCTGCGTCCACGCCGTCTCCCTCGTCGTCCAGCAGACCGCCGAGCATTCCAAGGGCTCCAGGGGCCATCTCTTTGGCCCTTTTGCCTTCGCCGGAAAGCAGCCCTGCCATCGCCCCGATATCCATGCCCTTTTGCCGCTTCTCCCGGCCCAGCGCTCCCATTACGAGGGGAGCCAGCATGGGCAGGAGGCCGGAAATGGCGCCCGAGTCCAGGCCCGTCTCCTTCGCGACGGCAGACTCCACGGCCCCGCGACGGCCACCCAGGGCGTGCTTGAGGATACCCTCTCCCACCTTGCTATCTCCTCCACGGCCAAGGAATCCCTGGACGTCGTCCAGGATGCCCCCGTCGTGGTCCTTCTCGAGAGCGTTGGCCAGGGCCGCGGCCCCTTCGGGGCGCTTCGCGTTCCCGGCAAGGGCCGCCATGAGGGCAGGAAGGGCGGCGCCAATCGCTTTCTGGGCCCCGGCCTGATCGGTTCCGAGCTGACGGCCGATCTGAGATGCGGAGTCTCCGCCAAGTTGGTTCTGCAACATGTCCAGAAGTGACATCTTACCTCTCCCTAATCAGAAGTTCGCCACGATGGCCACCGTAAACACGGTGTCCACCTTCCCAAGGGGCGTCAGCACAGTGTCGTCACCCAAAGGAACGGACGTAAGAGCCGGGCTCTTGTCGTAAAGAACCTGGAGGCTGGTTTTCAGGGCCAGTCGTTCCGACATGGCCACGGCAACTGAGTTCGTCCAATCGGCCCGGAGGTCCTCCGTCGTATTCAGGTTCTGGTCCACAACCAATACGCTGCCCCAGTCCGCTGTTTCCGTGAGTTTCCGGAAGTAGTCATAGGAGCCCCTGAGTCCGAAGAACGAATCGTCGGCGCCGGGGTTCTCCACCACGTCCTCTTGCACGGTGTAGGTAAGGCCCAAATCCGTCTTGAATCGCCGGGTCTCCTCATCGAACCAGGCTCGCCCTGCCCCCGATACGAAAGCATACCGGTTTTGGATCCCGGCAAAGGTGTTCCGATCCCACCCGGCACCTCCGAAGATGTACGCGGCATCGCTCAGTGCCCGGTCCAGCCGACCGGCGAGATAGTAATTCTCCGCGGTGGTTTTGGTGTCGGTGGTCTCAGAAACGCTGAAGTTCTCGGGCGTCCCTGTCGCGGTTCGGGTGGTGATCCCCGAGGAGGTTCGGACGGCACCGAAGGTCAGCTTGAAGGAGGAGTTTTCCCAGAGGCGCTCGGCCGTGTTTTTTAAGCCGAACGTGCTCGAGGAGGCATTACCCGCGGTGAGAACGAAGGTCAGTTCAGCCACATCGGTCCAGCCGAGAGGCCGCTCATCCTGAGCCAGCAGATCTCCTGGCACCAGAGCCGATGCCAGCAGTCCGACGGCCAAGAACGTTCCAAATCCAAGACGCTTTCCCATCAATGTTTTCCTTTCCTTGATCGTTGCAAGGTGTTCCAGCTACTCTATGGAGTGAAAAAACTCCATTAAAGTCACATGAATACCCGGGATGTGACCTCCCGTGCCCGGGACGGTCTAGAAAAAGGTGTCTCCGGAGCCCGTGGATAGGCGGGTTCAGGTTTCTTAAACATGGTGCCGAGCCGGCGCCGGATCAGGAGAGTGAGATCATGAGTAAGCACAACGTAGCCAAAGTCATCGAGTTGGTGGGAAGCTCCAAGGACGGCTGGTCGGAAGCCGCCGACGCGGCGGTCAAGCAGGCAAGTAAATCCATCAAGAACATCACCGGCATTCAGGTCGTTGCCATGACGGCTCAGGTCGACGACGGACACATCGCCACCTACAAGGCCACCGTGAAGGTCGCGTTCGGCGTAGAAGACTAATCCTGAATCAAGGCTAAGGAGCAGAAATGGGCCAGAAGCCCGGAGATCTCTACCTCGGTCACGTGCTGGATGAGGAGACGTCGGAGCGCACCGATGCGCGTTTGCACGTGGGAAGCCATCGACTGACAACCCACGGTGTCATCGTAGGGATGACAGGGTCTGGGAAGACAGGGCTGGGCGTAGTTTTGCTGGAAGAAATCCTGTCTGCCGGAATCCCGGCTCTGATTCTGGATCCCAAAGGGGACATGGGAAACCTCCTCCTCAACTTCCCCTCCTTCGACCCCCGGGAGTTCGAGCCGTGGGTGGACGAGGGAGAGGCACGAAGGAAAGGGGTTTCCACCTCAGAGTTGGCAAGCAAGACGGCCGACTTGTGGAAGAACGGGTTGGCCGGCTCGGGTATCTCCCCCGACCGGATGAAGGAGCTGAAGCGGAGTGTCGACTTCCAGATCCTCACGCCCGGGTCCACTGCTGGGGTTCCCCTTAACGTCATCGGCGATCTCTCCCCTCCCGATCTCTCCTGGGACGAGGAGGCGGAGACCATTCGGGACGAGATCGAGGGTCTGGTCTCAGGAATCCTGGTCATGGCCGACCTGGACCCCGATCCCCTCACCAGCAGGGAGCACATCCTCTTATCCAATCTGGTGGAGCATGCCTGGCGCAGCGGCCAGTCCCTGGACCTGCCGACGCTCATCGGCCAGATCCAGCAACCACCTTTGAGGCGGCTGGGCGTTTTCGACCTGGACACGTTTTTCCCGGAGAAGGATCGTACCAAGTTCGCCATGCGGCTGAACGGCCTGGTAGCGTCTCCCTCCTTCACCGAATGGATTCAGGGGGAGCCGCTGGACATGCAGGGGCTGCTCGAGGCTCCGGACGGACGACCCCGAGCGACGATCGTTTACCTCTCTCACCTGTCGGACTCCGAGCGGGTGTTCGTGGTAACCCTTCTCCTCTCCAAGCTCGTGACCTGGATGAGGAAACAGCCGGGGACCTCGGAGCTCCGGGCGCTGGTGTACGCAGACGAGGTCATGGGGTTCGCCCCACCGACGGCAGAGCCGCCGTCGAAGAAACCCATTCTCACCCTTTTCAAACAGGCTCGGGCCCACGGCGTAGGCATGGTCCTGGCCACGCAAAACCCGGTGGATCTGGACTACAAGCTCATGTCCAACGCCGGCACATGGATGGTGGGCCGGTTACAAACCGAGAGGGACAAGGCTCGGATCATCGAGGCATTACGTTCTGCCTCCGGTGATGTCGACGTCCCTGAGTGGGATGCCCGGATCAGCGGGTTGGGGAAGCGGCAGTTCGTGCTGAAAACCGCCCGGTCTGCCCAGCCCAGTCTTTTTTCCACCCGGTGGGCCATGTCCTACCTTCGGGGCCCCTTCACTCGTCTCGAACTTCAGAGACTGAAGGACGAGTTCGGCGGAGTAGAGCCGGAGACGGCCGGGACCGCAGCGAAGAGTTCCAGCGAAGGTAGCGGCCCATCTGCTCCCCGTCCGGCGGCCGGCCACGGAGCCCCGCCCACCCCGACGGCCGCCAGCGACCGCCGGACCCCTGCCGCCACACTCGCCCAAGACGAGAGCCCTGTAGCGCCGAAAGTCGCCTCGGGAAGGACGGTCCGGTTCCTGGACCCGTCGGCGCCGTGGAGTCAAAGCCTGGGGGTGGTCCCTGGAGGCCGCCGCCTCGAAGCAGGGCTTGCCTCACGGGTCCGGGTCCTTTTCGACGATCAAAAGGGCGACCTCCGGCATGAGGAGGAGTGGGAAGCGGTCTTCTTCCCGCTGGCCGATCCACTGGCGGTCGAGGCGGCCCAGATTGTCGATCATGATCGGCGTGACTTCCGGGAAGAGCCCCAGGGGGAGGTGGTGTACGCCCTGCCCGAGCCCAAGCTCGACAGGGCGGAGTACTTCCGGTCGTCGGAGACCGCCATCAAAGAGCACCTATACCGCAGTCTTACGCTGACCCTTTTCCGGAACCAACCCTTGAAACTCTACTCCCGGGTAGGTGAGTCGGAGGAGAAGTTTCAAAAGCGGTGCCTTGACGCCGCCGAGGACAAAGCGGACGCCGAGGCGGAGAAGCTTCGGGACCGGTACGAGAGCAAGTTGAAAACGGCCCAGAACCGAGTCTCCCAGGCTGAACGCAGGGTTCGTGAGTTGGAGGTCGACACTGACCAGCGCCGACAGCAGGAGCTGGTCGCTGGAGCTGGGGAGGTGCTTTCCATGTTCCTTGGCGGGCGCCGAAGGACCAGGAGCCTATCGGGGATCTCCTCCCGTCGTTCCCAGACCCGCCGGACAAAAGAGCGTTTGAGGAGCGCGGAGGAAAAGCTGGATCAGTACGAAGATGCCATCGAGGAGCTCGAAGAAGACCTCAGCACCGAGTTGGAGGAAATCTGGGAAAAGTGGAGAGACAAAGCTCAGGAGGTGGATACCTTCGAGGTGGGCCTGGAAAAAACGGACATCCACCTGGACGACCTCTTCCTCTTCTGGGCCCCGGTGGGATAGGAATCTGAAAGGACCGTTCGGCCGGAGAGGGCCGGACTCGGAAAGGATCAGGCGCCCGGGCATTCGACCCGGGCGCCTTCTCTTTCGCCCCTCCTACTGCTTTACGACCTCTTCCAGGAAGACGGAGTTCGCCACGGCGACCACCCTGTCGCCTTGCTGCAGAAGGGTTTGGGTCGGGGTGATGCTCTTCAGCTCACCCCTCTCGCCCCTGACCTCCATCTCCCGACCGATATCGAACGTCTTTCGGGCATAGAACCCGGCCAGGATGTTTCGGGTCATGTCCCGGCTTCCCAGGCCGAAGGTGAGGCCAAATGCCAGCGCCATCCCAGCCAAAATCGCCGTGGTCACGACCCGGATGATCTCCGTGTCGATCTGAAGCTGGGTCACGGCCATGATTCCCAGGACAAAGAGGAGAAGGCCGGACACCACGCCGCCCAGAGAAGACGCGAACTCGATGCCGGAGTTTCCGGCCGCCTCAGCTACCGCTCGCCCGGCGAACTGGGCTGCGGCGCTTCCCAGGATCAGGATCAGCAGGGCCGCGACGATGTTGGGCAGATACGCCATGAAAGACCCAATGGCGCTGGAAATGGCCGTCAGTCCCATGGCGTCGGCAGCGGTCTTGGCAAAGAGAAAAAGCAGCAGGTAGTAGACGATCCTGGGTAGGACCACGTTGAGAGACTCTCTCAGGCCGAGGCTCTGAATCGCTTGGTCGATGCCCACCTTCTCCACCATGGCGTCGAAGCGGAGGCGCGTCATGACGCTTCGGAGGATCCTCTCTACCAACTTCGCCACAACAAGGGCGGAAATCAGGAGGAGGAGGGCAAGGAGGACCGTCGGCGTCCAGGCGATGAGGGAGTCCACCATTCCCTGATAGGTCATCACGAACTGTTCACGGATTTGTTCACCCATCGGTCCGGTCCTCCTTTTCGGCGGAATTGCCGGTGTCGAAAATCGAAAAGATCATTCCAAGGAATTCAAAGACGGCCAGGACGGAGGCCGTCCAGGCCATGGTGGCGAAATGGCCCACCACCGAGCGCCGTTGGAGCATGGACACCACTCGACCCAGAAACCCGGCCGAGACTTCCTCGTCCAGATCTCTCAACTCCGCGATGGGATCACCCATGTCCCGGTCGTCCCGGAGCTCGTCGGTCTTGTCGTTGTGTTCTTCCATCGCTCAGGCTCTCCGGGCCATCAGTCAGGAGCGTCGTCGTCCGATGCCGTCATCAGTCGCCGAAACTCCTCCCGCCCACGCTTGATTCGCATTTTCACCGCTGAAAGCCCAATGCCCAGCTCTTCGGCGATTTCGTCGTAGGCCATTCCGTCCATGTCCCGGAGGACCAACGGGATCCGGGTAGTTTCGGACATCTCGAGAAGGATAGTCCCGACCCTGGCCTTTGTGGCTTCTTTTTCCAACTGCCGCTCCGCCTTCGGCGACACCCCGGTAGCACCCTCGACGCCAGGGGCGTCCAACTCAACCGTAGAGAGGCGCTTTTTCTTCACGAAGTTGATGCAATGG
>JABDNZ010000041.1 GCA_013043565.1 Gemmatimonadota bacterium
TCCTTGATCCGGTCTGCCGTCCACGGCATGCAATTCTCTACAGCGAAGGGCAGGTCACCCCACCAACCGGTCTTCTCCATCATCATCTTCATGATGCGGTAAGCGTGTCCGCACTCGCCCATCAGCATCACATCGACCTCCAGCTCCTTCGCTGTGTCGACATAGAGCTTGTTGTCGGACTTCATGTCCCCGTCGTTTCCGGTGAACAGTCCGTAGTTTGCTCCGTCGAAGCACTTGGAGCTCATGGTCCACTCGTCGGCCATGCCGAGAACATGGAATACCTTGGCGACACCCATTGTCGCCTCGGGATTGACGAGCACGTCCCCCGATGGAGGCACGTAAAAATACTTCGCACCCACGTTGTCGATGGGGATTTTGATGGGAACGCCGTGCTCCTCCTCCATCTCCTCTTCGAGGAAGTCGATGGCCGCCCGGAAAGCGGCTTCTCCGGCCCCGTCCGTGTTCCCCGTCTCGAGGGAGATGGCCACGACTTTTGCCATGGTGTCTGGCGTCATGCCGAGCTTGTCCAAAATCGCCCGGCCCTTGCGGGTTATGACCGAATGATCGATTCCGAAGGGGCAGAAGGTGGCACACCGGCGGCAGCCCGTGCACTCATACCAGATCTTCTGCCAATCCTCGAGGTCATCGGGATCAAAGTCTTCGGCTCCAGCCAGCTTCCCAAACAGCTTCCCTGAGGTCGTATTGTATTTGTTGTAGATCCGCCGGATGATGTCGGTTCGTTCGGCCGGGTTGAAGCGCTTCTCACTCTTCCCGTAGTAGACCGGACACACCGAGGCACATGTCCCACACTTCGCGCACATCTCCATGTACATCCGCATGGAACGCGGACCATCCTTGATGGCACTGATGGAGTCTACGACCGTCTGTTTGACTTCTTCTTTAGTCAGTTCTTTTTCAGAGTCAGACATGAGTTGTCTCCCCACCCCCCTTATTGCTTCCGGATGAGTTGATGAGTGAAGAAGATCCCCCCGAAGTGGAGGATCTTGCTGAACGGGATGTACATCAGGAGCAAGAGGGCCAGGCACATATGCGTGAGGAAGACCCCGTTCTGCAGGGCTGCCGCGTCGCCTACCCCGCTGAACGTGGCCAGATTGGCGAAGTACTCCCTGGTCAAACCCAAATCGAAGTGCTCGGGTGCGAACCTCATCATGTTTCCAGTGATCACGATGGCCCCAATCAGGGAGAGAGCGAGTACATCCCCGATGCTCGTGATTTCCCTCACCCTCGGGAGCAGGAGGCGGCGAGCCAGGAGGATCACCGCGGTCAACAGGATCAGGATCCCCGCCGCGCCGCCGACCCCACTGGACATGCCCTGAATCCCGGCTTCGGTCATACCGAGGCTCATGAAGACCCGGTCGACGTTGGAAACCACCCGGGCATGGCCGATGAAGATCAGGGCCAACACGACGTGGAACCCCCAGGCAAAAGCCCATAGAGGCTTATCGCCTTTGAAGAGACTCCTGAAAAACACCGCTTCCTTCGCGGTGTTGATGGCTGTTGCTTTTCCATCTGGTTCGGGAGCCGGGAAGAGCGTCATTGCGGGAGCTGGGAGCTTCATCCAACTGCGTACCCTCCAGACCATGGCGACCAGAAACACGAGGACTGCGACATAGGGCAGAACCCCGCCAATCAAGAACCTTAGTGTATCCATCAGCCCGTTCCTTTCTCGAGCCCCTGCTCGGGGATTGAATCTCTCAAGTCAGTTGTGTAGCGGCGCCTTACGCGCCTCACGCCGATCGGGGTCAGGAACATCCCGGGGGCCTTGGGAGGCCCGACAGCCGGTATGCGCCTTTCACCATCCCGCACGGGAACAGCTCACAGATGTCGGCGGAGCTGAGGCCCGTTTCCTGGTGGACCTTCACCACGGGTGGCCCAAGGCCGTACGTGCGGTAATACTCCTGCACATATTCGATCACCCTCCAGTGGTCGTCGGTGAGCACACCCACGCCGTGCTCGATGGCAAGACGCTGTGCTTCCGCCCGGTTCCAATCCGCCATGGTCTTCAGGAAGCCTTGGGGCCCGAGGTCGGGCACCGCGTGAGCCTCCTGGTTCTCCATTATGATCATCGCTCTCAACCTTTCGGGTTGGGCCGTGGATCGATGAACCCGGTGTCAGACGCACTCCACCGGGAAGCTGTCTATGACCGCTTGGATCTGTGCGAGATCGAAGGGTTTCTCGATTCGTCCTGCGATGAAGGAACTTCCGTTCAGGGCCCCCTTCCGCTTCGAGCGCCCGCGGCGAACGGCCGCGACGGTCTTCAGACCGGGAAGGCGGGGATCACGGGCGAGGCTCTCCAGGAGGCCATTCTCCCGAGCCGCGGTAAACTCCAAATCGACTACCGCAAAAGCCGGAAGGAATGACTCGACTGCCGCGGAAGCCTCGTATGCGTTTTGGGCGAACCGAAGCACGATGCTTCCGTCTGCCTCGGCTTCCAGTCTTTTCTTCAGATCGGGATCGGAAGAGACGATGAGGACGTTCGTGGGGAGGCCAGACACACGGCGGTAGTAGGCGCAGTCGTCACATGCCGTGGGGCAGAAACGTTTTGCATGGCCGCTATCGATACCCAGGGTGGCGATTTGGAAACACCATGACGCCCGGACCTTGTAGACGACGCATGTCGTGCACTCCTCCCTTACCGCCCCCCCTTCACTGAGGTACTCCCAGCACCGGAGAGGGGCGTCCCCGGGTGGGCGCTCGAGCTTGACGTTGGGGGTTTTCTGTTGATTGAGAAGCGGTTGCAGCTTTTCGAGTCTGATTCGGTAGTGGCCGCCCGGGGTCCGAATCCCCTCGAGCCTTCCGGTCCGGATCCAGTTGAGGACCGTGGCCGGAGTGACAGCGCACATCTGGGCTGCCTGTCCCGTGGTAAGCCATGTTCGACTCCGGTCTTCCATACGAACCACCAGAAGGGTTTTATGGATTCACTCAGACCAACTGGGTCATTTTTCGAGAAATTACATACCAAAACGCCGATCGTCAACCTATTTAAATAGAAAAATCAATAAAAACACTCCAACTATTGACTTCCATCTTGGTTTTATGGATTTTGCATTGTAGTGCTTTTCGGCGTTTAATCTCATCAAATGGAAAAAACGGTTCATGGATGAAGAAGGATCCGACCTCCTGAGTACCGGTGAGGTCGCTCGACTTTGCGGCGTGACCCGTGATGCGGTGTTGAAGTGGATCAAAAAGGGGAAACTGCCGGCTACCCAGACGCCGGGCGGCCACTTCCGGGTTCCGAAGGAGGCTTGCCAGGGTATGGCCATGGAAGGTCCTCACGTGAAGCCGGCGGTGGACCATCTTGGTGAGCCTGGCGAGTCCGGTCCCCTCCGCTGTTGGGAATACTTCGGGGACTCCGGATCCCCCAGAGAGGTCTGCGAGAGCTGCCTCGTGTACCTGGCGAGAGCCCAGAACTGTTTCAGGTTGGCGGAGCTCGGCGAGGAGGCAGGTCATCGCCTCCACTTTTGCAGGCAGGACTGCCGCACCTGTGCCTACTACAGGGCTTGCCAGGGATTGGCAACCGAGGTTCTCCTGATCTCTAAAGACGAGAGTCTGGTTCGCCGGCTGGAAGCGGGAGTCGATCCGGAGAAGGTGTCCATGCGGTTTGCCAGGTCCGGTTATGAAGGATCGGCCATCATCTCTACGTTCAGTCCCGCTCTCGTGGTAATGGACAGCGACCTCGCCGAGGTCAGGGGCAGACAGCTTCCGGAGTCCATCCTCGGGGACGACCGCATCCCGGCCGCCCGGATCGTGGTGGCATGCCGCAAAGGGCACCGTGAGCTCTTCGAAGGGCTCCCCGTCCTGAAGATTCCCGCCCCCTTCACGGCCGATGAGATTACCACGCTGACCGAAGAAGCGATCCAGAACCATGCCGGGGTCCCGCGCGATGTAGCCTGACAAGGGTTGAGTGGGACATCCATTGAAGGGAGACTCAGATGGGCCAGGTGACCTTCAAAGGACAGACCTACAGTCTCGACCAGCACGGCTTCCTCGATCCCCCTGAGC
>JABDNZ010000047.1 GCA_013043565.1 Gemmatimonadota bacterium
TCTTTATCCCGTCGAATCCGCAGGATGTCCGAGCCCTGTCCGCCACTTCAGGGCCGTACACCGATCGACCTTCCAGCCAAAGTTCGCTTGCTACATAGTCTTGGGGGAAATCTTCTCCGATCAGGAACCGCAATTCCTCCGTTTCGAGGAATATCCAGAGTATGGCGGAAAAGGCGAGGAGGAGTTGGGCCAGAAACAGGATCGGTCCGTCCCTGGGCGCCAGCCTCTTCGTCCACTGGAAATCCGTCTTCAAGGTTCCTTCTCTCCGGGGTCCATTCGCCGATAGCAGCTTTTCCTGCTCTTGAGTAGATAGGATAAAAGTAAGCTGTGAGGAAGGGGTCAACATGCCCCGAACGGGGCCCCTTGTTAGCTTTGGTGTGGCTTGGCGGACTGCATCATCAGAGAAGACGCATGGCAAATTCTCCTTCCAGATACCTGATCCCGTCCCGCGACCACCGGGTCGAAGAGGTGATCCAAAAGAGTCGGTTCATCACCTTCGGGGCACATGCCGCGTCTGCCGTATCAGCCCACGCTTTCATAAATGGGGTTCGGGGGGACTTCCCGGACGCCACGCATCATTGCTGGGCCTTCCTGGCCGGTCCGCCTGGGGACACGGCTGCCATCGGCATGAGTGACGACGGAGAGCCCCACGGTACGGCGGGCCGCCCAATGCTCACCGCCCTCCTCCACGGTGGGGTGGGTGAGATCGTGGCAGTCTGCGTCAGGTACTACGGGGGCACCAAGTTGGGGACTGGAGGCCTCGGCCGCGCCTATTCCGGCGGGGTAAAACTCCTCCTAGAGTCCCTCCCCACCGAAGAGCGGGTCGACCGAATCTCCCTGAGGATCGGAGTGGAGTACGGGGCCTTCGATGCGCTCCTGAGGATGCTGCCCGAGTTCGAGGCCATCGTGAAGGAGCAAGCGTTCGGAGAGTTGGTCGAGCTTCGGATAGCCATCCCCGTGGAGTACGCTGAATCGGTCCCGGAAGCGGTGGCCAGCATCACCGAAGGCCGTGGGACCGTCACCCCTCTCTGAGTCCCGGACCCCACCTCCTTCCCGACCAGCCTTACGTTTCCCTAACCGAAGTCACCTTGCCCAGCCGTCCCTGATTCCCCATATGATGGCTGGTTAAGCAGTGGTCCTTCAGCCTTTTTTGGGCCGTCCGGCCACCCATACGTCCTCCCCATTGGGAGACCAATCATGTTCTACCGATTTCTTTCCCCTCTCTTCGCATCCCTCGCCATAATGACGCTTGCGGCTGGCCAGGCAGGGGCCCAGTACACGCCCTGGCACTACTGGACTTTGTTGGAACCCGCCGTAATGGACGAGATCATCGGCGAGGCTTCCGGCGAGACTGCCTACAACACGATCATGGAGACCGGCGGTTACAACATGAACCGGCCGGCGTCTCAATACGGGTCAGGGACCTTCTACGAGTCCCAATACATCTATGACAGGTTGGTGGAATACGGCCTCCCAGGAGCAGACCTGGTCCGGTTCCCGGGCGGTGAGACCTGGGACGGGATAAAGGGGGAGCTTTGGGAGGTGTCGCCCATTAGGCAGAAGCTGGCGTCCTACCAGGACATGACGGCCATGCTGGCCAGCGGAAGCCAGGACGCCGACGTCACTGCCCAGTTGGTATGGGGGGGAAGGGGGACCGCGGAAGAGTTGGACCGGATCGACGTGGCTGGGAAGATCGTCGTGGCGGAGGGGTCCATGAGCGGAATCCACCAGGCGGCCTGCATCGAGCGGGGTGCCCTGGGGGTGGTGAGCATCTCGAACGGCCGCCCGAACTTCGATCCACTTCAGATTCCGTGGAGCGGGATCCGAAGTCGGGGAGGTGGAGGAGCCCAGGCGAGATTCGGCTTCTTCATTCCCCCTAGAGAGGCAGAGGTACTTAAAAGGCGCCTCCTGGCCGGTGAGGAAATCACCGTTCATGCCCAGGTGGAAGCAACGACCCAACCCTATGAGCTTCAGGACCCAGTGGCCCACATCCCGGGAACGGATCCTGATGCCGGAGAGATCATCCTTTCGGCTCACTTGTTCGAGGGCTACACCAAGCAGGGGGCCAACGACAACAAGTCGGGAAGCGCCGGTATTCTGGAAGTTGCCCGGGTCCTTCACACCCTCATCGACGAAGGCCGGATTCCTCGACCCAAGAGGACCATCCGCTTTCTCTGGGGCCCTGAGTATTCCGGGACCGGCCCCTGGGTCCGAGAGCACAAGGAGTTGATGGAGAAGACTCATGCCAACATCAACATGGACATGGTCGGAGAGTGGCTGACCCTGAAT
>JABDNZ010000050.1 GCA_013043565.1 Gemmatimonadota bacterium
TCCTTGAGCAGCGATGAACTCCAATGCCTCCTCGGCTTGATCCAGGGCAAGCGGGGCCCATTGGATCTTCATCCTTCTACGCGAGCACGAAGCTGGGCCTCGGCGTTATCCGAATCGATCCCCTGCCCGGAATCCAGTTGATATTCTGCTCGTCGAACATCCCGAAGGAGCTCGATCTGGTCCACCATTGCCTCGTACTCCCCCACATCCAGGACCACGGCGGCGCTGCGACCATGCTGTGTGAGGACCAGTGGCCTCTTCGTCTCCCGCACTTGTTGAACGAGTGAGGCAGCATTTGCTCGGAAGGTGGAGAGTGGCTGGATATCTTTGCTGGGTTTGACCTTCGGCATGAGGTCCTCCTGATTGTGGTACATCAAAACGTACTTCTTAACGTACCTTTTGAATCTTCCCCAATCAACCCTTCCTTCGACTAGCCCCGGGTCTTCAGCTTGGCCTGATGCCGGGAGGGGTCTCCGCCCCGAACTAGGTCCCGGCCTGAGGTTACCCATTTGCGCTTGCCCGATAACGTCTCGCGGGCTGCAGGAACGGCCGATAGGCCGTTCGGAGCCACCCTTTTATTCGACCGTGCCTTCGATCCAAAAGGTCCTTAGGCGAAGGGCCACGAGGCGAAGCCGAGTGTGCGGCACGACCGCTGTTAGCCGCAGCAGAACACCTTGGCCGATACTTCCACTTCCTCCGCTACCCAAACTCCCGCGGTTCTCTGCAACCCTTGAAAAATCCCCTATTTATGCGTATCATTACTCAGTTGTCATGCGCATAGGAGCAACCATGCCCAAGAAACGATTGAACATCACTGTCGATGCCGCTGTTGTGGAACGAGCACGCCGCTACACCCGACGCCATAAAACGAGTATTTCGGGGCTTGTGAGTGAGTTTCTCGCCCAACTCCCCGACGGTAGCGGTGCGGAATCCGACGATCTCTCCCCGACCGTACGACGCCTCCTTGGCATCGCTGTCGGAGGCCCAGATCGTGAGGACTACCGGCGCCACCTAGTCGAGAAGTACGGCACATGAAACTTCTACTCGACATCAATGTCCTCCTTGATGTCCTGCTCCGGCGCGAACCCTGGGATGAATCAGCAGCTCACCTCCTCACTAGGATTGAACGAGGCGAGGCCAGTGGATTCGTGGCTGGCCACACTCTCACAACCATCCATTACATCGTGTCTCGTGCCCGGGATCGACAATCTGCAGCGGCGGCCATTTCCGACCTCCTTCGCTTCCTAGACGTTGTGCCTGTGGAGAAGGTCGACTTCAGCCAAGCTTTGGTCCTCCCAATCGATGATTTCGAGGACGCGGTCCAAGGCGCTGCTGCACTCAAGATCGGAGCCGACTACGTAGTCACCCGTGACGAAGCGGGCTTTCGAGCGCTCTCGATACCATCCGTGAATCCAGGCGAAATCCTGTCTCTCCTTTAACCTTCTACCCCACCCTTTTCAAAACCCGTTCGAGTCCCCGCACCACCCCACCTCTGCTGCGGCTAACGCCTCGCGGGCTGCCGGACCGGCCGATAGGCCCGTACCCGGAGCCGACCTCATGTTGGAAGCTTCTCAACCACAATCCGTCACCGGCGAAGGGCCGCGAACGGAGTGAGCGTGCGGCATGACCGCTGTTAGGCGTAGCCCGCTTCTGTGCGTTCACCCCACCCTCTTTCCGGAACCCGAGGAGCAACTGCGAAGCTTGATCTTCATCAGAGTTTGTTGTACAATAATCCTGTACAGGTGTCAATTGCCACGGAGGATGCCATGGCTACTCGAGCTACCTACAGCCGCGCACGTGCGAACTTCGCCAAAATCTGGAACGAAGTTGAGAACAGTCGCGAGCCTGCGATTCTGGAGCGACGCGGGCATGAATCCATGGCTCTGCTCCCTGCCGACGAACTCGCCAGCCTCCAGGAGACAGCCCATTTGCTTCGGTCCCCCAAGAACGCGGCTCGGCTTCTCTCCGCCCTTGCACGATCCAAGCGCGAAGGGAGCACCGTCATTGAACTGGAAACTCTGATGGAGGAGTTGGGGGTCTCTGACTGAGGAGTCTCTGAAATGGCAAAGAAGGGGAAGGGCAAGCGTCCCGCAAAGAAGACGACGAGGGTCACCATCATTCAGGATGAATGCATGGAGGACCTGGAGCATTGGGTCGCAACCGACAGGAAGATTGCCCTCCGAACCTTCAATCTCATGAAGGCAGTCAGGCGTGACCCGTTCACCGGCATCGGAAAGCCTGAACCCCTGCGGCATTTGGGACCCGACATTTGGTCCCGGAGGATCACAGCGAGGGACCGCTTGGTCTATCGTGTCGGCCATGATTTCGTCGACTTCCTCCAGGCACGGTATCACTACTAAGCCCTTCCCCAGTTCTTCTGTTCTTCAGTTCAATCTATCTCCCATTCCTACGGGCTACGCTTAACGTATCGCGGGCTGCCGGACCGGCCGAAGGCCGGGACCCGCAGCCACCCTCCTCTTCAACCGCAGCTCCGCTCCGAAAGGTCGGCGGCGAAGGGCCACGAGCGATAGCGAGTGTGCGGCACGACCGCTGTTAGAAGGCAACTTTTCCCGCGATCTATCTGTGCCCGATAAACTCCTCAGGGGTCAGCCCGATGTCTTTGATGATCCTGCGGAGCAGTATTGGAGAGATGTCCCGGCCGCCGTGGAAGGGAACTGTGGTCTGGCGGCCGTCTGGATGACGAAACTGCTTGTGTGAACCCCGTTGCCGGATTTCCTCGAACCCCAGGGAGGTGAGGACTGCGACAACTTCCCTCGGCTTCAGGACAGGCAGCCGGGTCATTGATTCACGCCGAGACGGTCTGGGTGCCGATGAACTCGGTTTCTAAGCGGGGTTCGCCATCCTCCAGGAGCATCCCGATAACCTCCCGCAGGTTTTCGTTCAATTCGTCGAGGCTCTGTCCTTGGCTATGGGCGCCAGCAAACCCCGGAACGTAGCCCACGAAGAGGCCCGTCTCGGGATCCCGCTCGACGATGGCTGTAAACGTCCTCATCTCTTTCCTCTGTTGGGGTGGAGCCTTTTCTAGACGTAATGATACCCCATCCCCATCATTCCGAGCCAGCGTTCCCTTCAACACTGGCTACAAGGTGCCTCCTAACTACCACCTACCCGCATCCAAGGCCGGGTAGGGGGCTCGCCCGGGTGGTAGGGCGTGGGGGGTGTGTTAAGGGCGATCTGGAGCTTCACCCCTCATCGACACTCTTCCACCTGGTCTCCGGCCTTGGGGGGGCGTCGAAAGGATAGGCCCGTAAGCTGCATGATGCCAGGTGAAATACCAGCCTGGTTAAGGGTGTTGTCGGCTCGATCCCGCCCGGGATTGGTTTGGGTCAGTC
>JABDNZ010000060.1 GCA_013043565.1 Gemmatimonadota bacterium
CGTCGGCGCCTTTCTCACGCTGCGCTCAGTCACGTCGAGATCGAGCGCAAGCCGAGCAAGATCGTGGTCACGCTCCACACGGCGCGCCCCGGCGTCGTGATCGGAAAGCGCGGGGCCGAGGTGGACAAGCTCCGAGACGAGCTGGCGGTCCTTACGAAGTCCGAGGTCAGCGTGAACGTGGAGGAGATCAAGCGGCCGGAGATCGATGCTCGCCTGGTTGCAGAGAATGTGGCGCATCAGATCCGGCAGCGAATCTCCTTCAGGAGGGCCATGAAGAGGGCCGTCCAGTCGGCCATTCGGACCGGAGCCGAGGGCATCAAGATCCAATGCGCCGGACGCTTGGGCGGGGCGGAGATCGCCCGGACCGAGGGTTACAACGAGGGCCGTGTGCCCCTCCACACCCTTCGGGCCGATATCGACTATGCCTCCCTGCCGGCGATCACGACCTACGGAACCGTGGGCGTGAAGTGCTGGATCTTCAAAGGTGAAGTCGTGGAGGACCGGTCCGGTCGGACCTATTCGGCAGGCGGGGCCAAGTAGTTCGAGAAGCAATCAGCGTGATGAAGCACGAATTTAAAGCGCCAACGTGAAGCGCCAACGTGAAGCGCCAACGTGAAGCGCCAATGGGAAGCGCCAACGTGAAGCGCCAATGGGAACCGATAGACGATGCTAGCGCCCAAAAGGGTAAAACACCGGAAGACGCATAAGGGCAAGATGCGCGGCAAGGCCACCCGTGGAAACAGGGTGTCCTTCGGGGAATATGGCCTCCAAGCCCAAGAAGCCTCCTGGATCACGAATCGCCAGATCGAGGCGGCTCGTGTGGCCATGACCCGCCACATCAAGAGGGGCGGGAAGGTCTGGATTCGGATCTTCCCCGACAAGCCCATCACCCAGAAACCCGCCGAGACTCGGATGGGCAAGGGTAAGGGGAACCCCGAGGGTTGGGTGGCTGTGGTGAAGCCGGGTCGGATCATGTTCGAGCTCGAAGGCGTGCCAGAGGAAACGGCTCAGAGGGCCATGGACCTGGCCGCAGCGAAACTCCCTATCAAGACCCGCTTTGTGGTTCGCGAGCGGCAGTTGGGTTAATTAACGCGGCCGCGCGAGCGGACGCGTAGACCGCGGCCGCCTGAGCGGGCGCGGAGCTGGCACGAGGAGATTGGATTGATGAAGCCTCAGGACATTCGGGAGTTGACCGACGAAGAGATCCAGGAGCGGATCCAGGAGCTGGTGGAGGAACGATTCCGCCTGCGGTTCCGGAGCGCCACCATGGAATTGGAAAACCCGAAGCTCCTAACGGAAATCCGGCGGGACATCGCTCGGATGAAGACGGTGCTTCGCGAGCGCGAGCTCGCTCAGCAGAGTTAGCTGAAAGCCAATAAGAAAGAGTTGATAGGTGGGACATGGCTGAGACCCAGAGTGAAACCCCGCAGGAGGGGACGGAAAGAAACCGCCGGAAGGCCCGAATCGGTGTCGTGGTCAGTGACAAGGCCGACAAAACCGTGACGGTCCAGGTGGAGCGGCGCTTCGCCCATCCCCTGTACGGGAAACAGGTAGCAAAGACGAAGAAGTATCTGGCCCACGACGAACACAATGAGTTCAGAGTGGGTGACAAGGTACGTATGGTTGAGACTCGCCCGCTGTCGAAGATGAAGCGGTGGCGAGTCGCCGAGTTGATCGAGCGGCCCGAGTAACGCCGGTCCGAACCATCGGAGCTCAGAGCGATGATTCAGCAGGAGTCAGTTCTCAGGATTGCCGATAACACGGGGGCCAAAAAGGCCCTGGTGATTCGGGTCCTGGGCGGATCCCGCCGGCGGTATGCCCGGGTAGGGGACGTGGTGGTGGCCACTGTAAAGGATGCCATTCCCAACGCCCCCGTAAAGAAGGGTGAGGTCGTGCAGGCCGTTGTGGTTCGGACCAGTAAGGAGATGCGTCGGAAGGACGGGACGTACATCCGGTTCGAAGACAACGCGGCGGTCCTCATCAACCCTCAGGGTGAACCCCGAGGGACCCGAATCTTCGGCCCCGTGGGTCGTGAGCTTCGGGAGAAGAGATATATGAGGATCGTTTCGTTGGCCCCGGAGGTGCTCTGATGCTCAAGAAGAAAGACACTTCCGGGACCCGCTCCGCCAAGCACCGGGTCATGAAGGGTGATCGGGTGAAGGTCATCCGCGGCAACTTCCGAGACGCTGAGGGCACGGTCCTCAGGGTTCTCCCGGGAGCCGATCGGTTGGTCGTGGAGGGCGTGAACATGCGCAAGCGCCATGAGCGCCCCACCCAGGACAACCCCGAGGGCGGAATCATTACGTTCGAGGCCCCCATCCATATCTCCAACGTCATGTTGTTGGATCCGGCCGGCGGCGAGGCAAGCCGAACCCGGCTCAGGGTGGAGGCAGATGGAACCAAGGAACGGATTTCCACCAAGAGTGGGAACCCGATTCCCAAGCCGTAACAGGAACGGCCAAACGATGGCAAAGAAGAAGGAAAACAAGGCGGCGGAAAAGCCCAACGATCAGCCGAAGGCCATGGCGGACAGGCCGGAGCCCAGGCTCTTACGGCACTACCGAGACCATGTGCACTCCGCATTGAGGGAGCAGTTCGGGTTCGAGAACCCGCATCAGGTTCCCAAGATCGAGAAGGTCGTGGTGAACGTCGGGATCGGCGAGGCGCCCAAGGATCAGAAGCTGCTGGACAGCGTTCTGGACGAGCTGACGATCATCACGGGCCAACGACCGGTGGTGAACCGAGCGAGAAAGTCCATCTCGAACTTCTCCCTGAGAGAGGGAATGCCCGTTGGGGTGAGTGTCACCCTCCGGAAGCAGCGGATGTACGACTTTCTGGACCGGCTCGTGACGGCGGCGATTCCCCGGGTCCGGGACTTCAGGGGACTACCTACCCGGTCCTTCGACGGTCGCGGAAACTACACCATGGGGGTGAAGGAGCAGATCATCTTCCCGGAGATCAACTACGACCGGGTCCAGAAGGTCCACGGGATGGATATCACCGTCGTGACCTCCACGAACAAAGATGACGAAGCGTTCGCTCTCCTGCGGGAAATGGGCTTCCCCTTCCGTGTGGAAGAGAAGCCCGTGCAAATCGGAATGCCGGTGGCTTAGGCCCAAAAAGAGTCGAGGAATAGATGGCGAGGAAAGCCCTCATCGAGAAAAGCAAGCGCAAGCCGAAGTTCGGTGTCCGAGTTCGGAACCGATGCTCCCGGTGCGGTAGACCCCGAGGATTCCTGAGGAAGTTCGGAATCTGCAGGATTTGCTTCCGGGAAATGTCTCTTCGCGGGGAGATTCCCGGCGTGCGGAAGTCCAGCTGGTAAAAGGATCGATACGGAAATGATGACGGATCCCATCGCGGACATGCTCACCCGCCTCAGGAATGCCGGAACCGCCGGCCATCGCTGGGTGGACATGCCGGTCTCGAAGCTCAAGATCGAGATCGCCCGCCTCCTGAAAGAAAACGCCTTCGTCTTCGACTATAAGGTCCTGGATGACGGTGCCCACGGGCTACTTCGCATTTATCTGAAGTACGCCGAAGGAACTCCGGTGATTCGGCACCTGGAAAGGGTGTCTACTCCCGGCCAACGGCGTTACGTGGGCGTAAACGAGATTCCCCGGGTCCGGAACGGACTGGGGATGGCCATTCTCTCCACCTCCAACGGCGTGGTGTCCGACAAGGTCGCTCGGCAGCAAGGCGTAGGCGGGGAGTTGATGGCTCTGGTCTGGTAAACCAAACAAGCAAGCAAGGCCATGTCGCGGATTGGAAAAATGCCGGTAGAGGTCCCCAAAGGGGTGGATATTGCCCTCAAGGGTCGGACCTTCTCAGCAAAAGGACCCAAGGGGAACCTCTCCTTGGAAATTCACCCGGAGATCGAGGTGAAGGTCGATGGGGCCATCGTGACGGTAACGCGGCCCACGGACCAACCTCGACACAGAGCCCTTCACGGCCTCGTCCGAGCCCTCCTGGCCAATGTGGTCAGGGGAGTGCACGAGGGATTCTCCAAGACTTTGGAGATCCACGGGGTCGGGTATCGGGCGGATCCGGAAGGGAAGGGAATCAAGATCCAAGTGGGTCATTCCCATCCCATCAACTATCCCGCTCCGGATGGGGTCACTCTCGAGTGCCCCAATCAGACCACGATCGTGGTTTCCGGTGCGGACAAACAGAAAGTCGGGCAAGCGGCAGCGGAAATCCGGGCCTTCCGGCCCCCCGAGCCCTACAAGGGTAAGGGAATTCGCTACCAGGGTGAGCACGTCCGGCGGAAGGCCGGGAAAACGGCCGCGGCAGGGGCATAAACCATGGCAAAGATGGGTAATTCCAAGAAGAGTCGGCGTGTCCAGCGGGCCAGGCGGCACCGCAGGATCCGCAAAAAGATCCAGGGTACGGCGGAGCGTCCCCGACTGGTCGTCTTCAGGTCTCTCAAAAACATCGAAGGCCAGTTGGTCGATGACGAAACCTCCCGGACGGTGGTAGGGGTGAGCACGCTTGCCGAGGAGCTCCGAGGGTTCAAAGGCGACTCCCAGACGCCAAGGGTTGAGATCGCGTTCCAGGCCGGGAAACTCCTGGCGGACAAGGCCAAGGCTGCCGGTGTCGAGTCGGTTGTGTTCGACCGTGCCGGTTACAAGTACCACGGCCGAGTAAAGGCCTTTGCTGAAGGCGCCCGGAAGGGCGGATTGGAGTTCTGATGGCCAGGGATCGACAGAAGAAGCAGTCCCGCTCTCGCGAGAGCGATATGGTGGAGAACGTCATCCATATCAATCGGGTCGCGAAAGTGGTCAAAGGTGGGCGGCGGTTCTCATTCACGGCCTTGGTAGCCGTGGGCGATCAGGCCGGCACCGTCGGAATCGGCCTCGCGAAAGCGAATGAGGTCGCCGAGGCCATCAGAAAGGCTTTCGAGCGGGCCAAGAAAGAGACCTTCAAGGTCCCGATCGAGAACGGAACCCTCCCCCACGACATCGTGGGCCGCTGGGGTGCGGGCCGGGTCGTTCTTCGGCCGGCGGCACCCGGAACCGGCGTTATCGCCGGCGGTCCAGTTCGGGCTGTCCTGGAGGCTGCGGGTGTTCGGGACGTTTTGACCAAGAGCCTGGGCACCAACAACCCGATCAACGTGGTGCGAGCCACCGTGGACGGGCTCGAGCGCATGGTCACGGCCGAACAGGTCGCCCGGGAACGTGGCGTTTCGGTGGAATCGTTGGGAGGGGTGTACCGTGGCTAAGAAAAAAGCGCCTGAGCCGCAGAAGATCGCCATCAAGCAGATCCGGAGCGGGATCGGTCGGCCGACCAAACACCGCAGGACCCTGGAAGCTCTTGGAATCAAGCGGCATCAGCAGACGGTGATTCACAACGACACGCCCGCCATCCGGGGGATGATCAATCAGATCTCCCACCTGGTGGAGGTCTCGGAAGTCGAAGAATAAGGATACGGACGCATGCCCGAGTTGCATGATTTAAGCCCCTCTCCTGGATCCAAACGCAAAAAGAAGCGGGTAGGTCGGGGTCAGGGGTCAGGAAAAGGGAAGAGAGCAGGTCGCGGCCAGGACGGTCAGGGGTCTCGCTCCGGTGGAGGGGTCCCCGCTTGGTTCGAGGGGGGACAGATGCCCCTCCAGCGACGGATTCCCAAACGAGGGTTCAAGAATTTCAATCGGGTGGAGTATCAGCCTGTGAACCTGAGGGATCTGGATCGGATCGAGGGCGGGATCGTCACACCGGAGATTCTCAAGGCCCACGGCCTGATCCGGTCGCTGAAGAAGCCCGTAAAGGTTCTGGGAGCCGGAGACGTCGACGGGGCCTATGAGATTTCGGCCCATGGTTTCAGTGCCACCGCACGCTCGAAGATCGAGGCGGCCGGAGGCACTGTGACGATCCTCGGCGGATCCGTTGCGACGGAGGCGGATGCGACCGGCGAGCCCGCCGCGGAAGCTGCAGTCGACGTAGTCGAGAGCGAAGAGACGCCCGATCCCTCAGGGGACGAGGCGTCAGCGGCTGAGGACGAGAAGGCCTGACCGGGGCAACCATGGCCAATCCCATTCCCAATCTCTGGCGGGTGCCGGAGCTCAAAGACAAGATCCTCTTCACCCTGTTGATGCTCCTCATCTACAGGTTCGGCGCGCATATCACTGTGCCGGGCCTCGACGTGGGTGCCCTCAGGGAGCAGTTCGGGCAGCTCCAGGACACCTTCCTGGGGATCTACGACATGTTCGTGGGCGGGGGGCTCTCTCGAGCCACGATCTTCGCCCTGGGGATCATGCCCTACATCTCCGCCTCCATCATGTTCCAGCTCCTGGCGGCAGTATTCCCCACCATCGAGAAGCTCCAGAAGGAAGGGGAAGAGGGGCGGAAGAAGATTACCCAGTGGACCCGGTACACGACGGTTCTCCTGAGCGCCATTCAGGCCTATGGG
>JABDNZ010000062.1 GCA_013043565.1 Gemmatimonadota bacterium
CCCGTGAGGAGGGAAATACCCACCGCAAAACCGACAACTCGAAGATCGAGGACGAACTCCCGGGACACGGTCTCCCCCCAGACGCTGGGCCGGGAGAAGTAGGAGCCCAGACGGGAGCTGGCGGGAACGGCAATGAGCAGAGCCAAGCCCCCGGCCAAAGCCGCCATGATGAGGTTCTCGATGAGGACCCGGCGGCCGAGGCGAGCCCGGGATGCTCCCAACGCAGCCTGCAGGGCCACCTCTTTTTTCCGAGTAGAGAACACGGAAAGGAGCAGATTGGCCACGTTGGCGCACACGAGGATCAGGAACCCTCCGGCGGCGAAGAGAATGATGCGGTTGGTCGAGCTCTCGGCCATCCGGGCCCGGGGATCGATCCAGGTGGCTGATTGAACACGAACCTGCCGGGGGAACTCGGGAGGGGGATAGGCCTCGTCCAACCCTCCGGCCACCCGCATCAGGTCATCCGTCGCCCGGGAGGAACTCACTCCATCGCTCAGGCGGCCATACACCCGCACCAGGGGGATGTCCCTGTTCCGGGCCATCTGATCCCAGCTGACGTACCGATCCCGGAAAGACGCGACGGGAATCCAAACGTGAGGACGGGAATCGGAGGCTGATCCCACGAACTCCGGCGAAGCAACACCCACGACCGTGTGGGGGCGGTAATTCAGATAGAGAATGGTGCCGATAACAGAAGGGTCACCGGCGAATTGGCTCTGCCACCACTCGTGGGAGATGACCGCCGCAGGTTCCGCATCGGGTCGGTCGTCTTCGGCCGTCAGAAGGCGGCCGACCGCGGGCCTCACCCCCAGGACCCGGAAGTAGTCCCCGGCGACGGCGTTGAGAAAAGCCACCACCGTGAGCTCTTCCAACCGAACGCTCGCCGCATAGTATGCCTGCACCGCTCCGACACCTTCGAACGACCGGGACGATTCGGCGTAGTCCAGATAATCGAGGTAGGAGACGTCCATGAACTGGTTGCTTTCATTGGCGCCGAAAATCTGCACAAGGCCTTCGGGGTCCGCTCCAGGAAAGGTCCGATTGAACCCATTCAGGTAGGTGAAAACAGAGATGGTGGCGCCGAGGCCCAGAGCGAGAATCAACACGGCCACCACCCGGAACAGGGGCCGGCGGACCATGGACCGCACAGTGAAACGGACGTCATGAATCAAGGTGTCCATGGAACCAATTCATAGTTGATTCAGAGCCGTCGGGACAGGTTCCTCTGTCGGCCCGTCGAGGTGGAGACTTGCCCGGCATAATCTGAATCCCCTAGCATCCACTTGGACCCCGTGAAGAAACAGGAATCAAAAGCGGATCAGAAATCATGGAACGGAAAGACTTTCTCGCGGCTTCGGCCCTCGGCACAGTAGCTCTCGGGACCGGGTGCCTTCCGGCCTCCGAGGATGAGACCATTTCAGATCAGGTCCGGAACCCCGGCCGGAAGATCCTTATCGCCGGAGGAGGCTTCCGTACGACGTTCATTCGCTACATGGCCTCTCTGACCGGCAAGGAGAGGCCGAGGATCTGCTACCTGCCAACGGCCTCCGCTGACGGCGACTCCGGTAAGGTCAGGTTCTTCCAAAACTGCGCCGAGCTGGACGTAATCCCCTTCGTCCAGGACAGCTTCATCGCCAGCTACAGCACCCGGAGGAGCTGGGAGGACATCTTCCTTTCCATGGACGGGATCGTGGTGTCCGGCGGAAACACGCTGAACCAGCAGGCCATCTGGCGAGCCCAGGGTATCGATGAGGTCCTCCGTAAGGCGTGGGACCAAGGAACGGTATTGGGTGGTGCCAGCGCCGGTTCGCTTTGCTGGTTCGAGGAGGGAACGACCGACTCCCGGCCCATCGAGCTCACCAAGGTGGAGTGCCTCGGGTTCCTGAGAGGGAGCCATTCTCCCCACTACGACGCCGAAGAACAGCGCCGGCCCACGTATCACCGCCTCATATCCGACGGCACGCTGAAGCCGGGTTTTGCCTGCGACAACGACGCCGGCATCTACTTCGAGGACAACGAGGTCGCACGGGTGGTCAGGACCAGAGAGGACGCCAACTGCTACTACGTCGACCGGGTCGGAGGGGAAATCGTGGAGACCGTGCTCGATGCAGAGATGATCGCTTGAGGGGCGGCCCCTACGGATACACGTACCCCGCCTGAATTCCCAGCGGCAGATCCAGTCCCCAGTACACGGCCAAACACGCCACCAGCACGATCAGGTAACTGATGGAATAGGGAAGCGTGAGGGAGATCAGGGTCCCGATCCCGGTGTTCTTCACGTACCGGATGGAAAACGCCACTAACAATGGGAAGTACGGGAGAAGCGGGGTGATGACGTTCGTGGGTGAGTCCCCGATCCGGTAGGCCATCTGTGTCAGCTCCGGCGAAATCCCTACGGCCATGAGCATGGGGACGAGAACGGGCGCCAGCATCGCCCACTTCGCCGAGGCCGATCCCACCAGAAGATTCAAAGCGCCTGTCAGCAGGATGATCCCCAGGATGGTTACGAACGCAGGCAATCCCAGAGCTTGCAGCACTGCTGCGCCCTTCAGCGCGAGAAGAGCCCCCAGATTGGAGTCGGCGAAAGCCTTGGTGAACATGGCCGCAAAGAACACGAGGACCATGTAGTATCCCATGGAGCTCATGGCCTCGCTCATCCCTTTTATGACATCCTTGTGGCTCTTGAAGGTCCCGGCGGCGTACCCGTATGCCATCCCCGGAAGGACCGTGAACAGGAACATGATGGGTATGATGGCCTGCATGAGAGGGGCATCGTGAGCCGTCACTCCGCCGTCGGAACCCCTGAGAGGTGAATCGACCGGGAGAATCGCCAGCCACAGGCCGACGACCATCACCACGAAGACCGCCAGAGCCAGCAGGAGCGCCCGACTCTCCTTCTTCGAGAGCGGATGGACCTCCGGCAGGTCGTCCGGATCCCCGTCAATTGCCACCGTCTTCAGCCTGGGCTCGACGATCCGGTCCGTAACCCACCACGTCGCGAGCACGAGGAAAACGGCCGAGAAGCTCATGAACCCCCAGTTGCAGAGGGGGTTCACCCGGATGTCCGGATCGAGGATCTGGGCAGCCTGCTCCGTGAATCCCTGAAGCAGGGGATCCAGTCCGGACGGGACGAAGTTGGCGGCGAAAGCACCCCCGATTCCGCAAAAGGCCACGACCAACCCCGCCAGGGGATGCCGCCCGGCTGCGTAGAAGAGCGCTCCGCCCAAAGGCACGACAGCCACAAAAGCGGCATCCGCAATCGTATGGCTGGCGATGCTCACGGTGGCGAGCATGGGTGTCAGATACCGGGGGGGAGTGAGGTCGAGCAGGCGTTTCAGCCCGGCTCCCACCAAACCCGAATGTTCTGCCACCCCGACTCCGAGCACCATGACCAGGACCACGCCGAGTGGCGGGAACCCGACGAAGCTCGTGACCATGGTGGAAAGGAACCCGGCCATGGCCTGGGGAGTGAGCTGGTTCACGATCTGGAGCGAGGCACCCGTCCGTGGATCGATCTCCCCGAAATCGACACCCGAGAGAAACAACGAAAGGGCCCACGTCAGGGCCAAGGCGATGAGGAAGTGGACTGCCGGATCGGGAAGTCGGTTCCCTGTGCGCTCGACCCAGTCGAGGAATCGTTGGGACCGGGGTTGGCCCTTGGCCATGGATGTCCTTCTTCTTTCGGGCATAGAGCATCCCGCCGGACATGGCGGGATAGCTCGGAAAAGGAAGATTTTTTTGGCGGAAAGCAGCAGGGTAATGCCCTTGCCGCCGAAGCACAACACGAAAGGAAACCGCTCTACCTACCGGTTCATGACTTCAGGATATGGGGGAAGTGGAGCCAGCCGGGCTCGAACCGGCGACCTCTGGCTTGCAAAGCCTATCTCATTACCCCCGATTTTCATGAATTTAGCCAACTTCTGGGGAAAAATGCATGAGTTTGGTGAACCTCAGATCCGGGTATTCACCAGATTCATGAACGCGAACATGTAGAGTTACATGTTGAGTGGTTTGACCCTACTACCTAAGACAAGTCCAGGAGAAGGAGGGTAGGAAGGCTGGACAAATAACTATTCCCCCGAGGGGATGAAAAAAAAAGGGACAAAGTTCCCGGCCGAAGACCGGATCCTCAAACCTTTCTAGGGCCTTTCCACCGGGGGAGAGCCGTTGGAGGATCGGAGCGGCTTCCATCCAAACCACCCCGACCCTCCGTCGGGCTTGCTTACATTATCTTTTGAAAGTGGAGGTTATCTATCCACCCAGAAGACCATTCCCAGTTCCAGGAGGCTGGGAGGATCTTCAGTCCATTCAGCGCATAAAGGGTGGAAAAGCTGACTCCACCCAAGGATGAGTTGACCGACTTGGGACTCCCAGGTAAATGGACGGTCCGTTCTTGGTCGGAGAATACGCTCAGAGTCACGTTTCCGCCGTTCTTTTCCAATCTCCCATGTAAGACCGCGCCCTCCGGGACTGGAATCGAGGCAGGTGAATCCCACCAGTTGGATTCCCAGACTCCCCCGGCTCGGACCACGAGATAGAGTCTTGGACCCTGTCCTCGGTAGAACAGGGCAAACACACCATCCTCCATGTGCGATTGGATGCCCTGATCCTCGAGATACTCACCGACGTTACGGATCTCAGTGGCCAAGCCCGGGCCAACAACACGGGCGTTTCCGCCCGCCGCACTAAGCATCATGTCAAAGTCGAGAGAGAAGTCTGATGCTTTGACGCAAGTATGCACAAACCCGTCGTAGTATCTCTTCCAGTCTTCGAACTCGAGACGACCATCCCCTGCGTAATCCAGAGTAATCCGGTCACCCTCGTCATGCTCTGTCCACAAACCCAGATCACTGTCAAAAAGATCGGAGATGGTCGCAGGGCAAACGGCCCCCTGTTCTATCCTAAACTTGATCGGGAGGGTCCTATCATCCTTCAACGGGACATACAAACCGGTGTCCACCCTCTTCAATCCACTCCCAGAGGCGACAACGTCGACATCGGCAATGCCCAAAACCTCTCCGGAGACAACCACTTGGATCCGATAGGTTTTCGACGGATCGAGCCCGAAGTCCTTCGTGTGCCAGTTCACGATGAAGTGTTCTTCCTCCGAAACCAGTCGGATCGTCTCAGAGCCAGGTCCGGTCTCCAGTGTGAACTGCGCAATCAAAGGAACAACGCAACCCAGGCCATTTAGCTCACAAATCTGGACCGTAGGTTCCACGCCGTCATCGAAAACCCCTGCCGGATCGACTTCCTCGACCATCGGCGGTAGCCAAAAAAAGTGAGGATTTCCGTCGTTGTGAACAGCATCCTGGATCAAGAAAGCTGGCTCAAGGTCAAACGGCTGGCTGCGACTATCACAGCCGACAATGAGGAGGATCACAACCGTTAACGGAAACAGTAACCGTTTCATGAGAAGACGCCTTTCTCAGCGGGTGAATAACAGCCACCCCGCGCGAACGAACGGGGTATTCACCGACCCTAGGCCAACCCGTCATGCGGCCGTCACGTCTTTGGTGGTGGTTTGCTGTTTATCTGGAGGATCAAACGGCCCACCTCCCTCGCGATTCCTCTCTGGGTTGGGCTCGGGGGGAGCCCGGTCTCTTGCACTTTTGAGATCCGCTGCTAATGATCTCGACTCGAGAAACATGGAATGCAATTGCCGAAGGGTCTCCCTCGAGAAGGTTGGAGGCGTCCAATGGCTTTTTTCCTACACCTCCTGGGTACTCCTGAAC
>JABDNZ010000063.1 GCA_013043565.1 Gemmatimonadota bacterium
GCCTTGAACTGCGGGGAGCCATGAACTGGAAGCGATTCAAAGAACGGTTCTTTGCCGACCCCACCCGAGTCCTCGCTCTTTCGGGGGGCGGAGCCAGGGGGATGGCCCATATCGGTGTTCTCCAACACCTCGATCATCTTTCGCTGAAACCGGACATGGTGACGGGCACGAGCATGGGCGCGGTCATCGGGGCGTGGTACTGCCTGAAGGGGTCTTCCAAGGGCTTGGCGGAGGTGGCAAACCACCTCTTCAACGGGGAGCTCTTCAAGAAGCTCGACCTCGACGAGTTGAAGGCGGACGAGGACGGGGCTCGAGACAGCTTCGAGGAGTTCTCGAGGAAGACGAAAGTCCTCTACACGCTCTCGAAGATGGTTCGTCGGATGTCCATCGTTGACCCGGGTTTCATGGAGCAGGTAATGGAGCGGATCTATGGGAATGCCACCTTCTCCGATCTGAAGATTCCCTTCGTTGCCGTCGCGACCGACCTGTACAGCGGGGAGGACGTAGCCCTGACAAGCGGCAGTTTGGCCAAGGCCGTCCAGGCCAGCGCTTCGATTCCAGGCGTGTTTTCTCCGGTGGAGCTCGATGATTTGCTTTTGGTAGACGGGTATATCACCAAGAACGTCCCCGTCCCGGAGCCGGGTGAACCGCCCCTAAAAGCCGACGTCATCGCGGTGGACGTTCAGAGGGGCCTTCAGTCGGCCGGTCCCTGGGAGAATGGGATCGAGGTCGTGTCCAGAGCGGAGTGGATCATGCAGATCCAGTTGAACCGGTACTACCTGGAACAGGCGGACCTGGTTTTGGTGCCGGATGTTCGGGAGGTACACTGGGCGGACTTTGGAAGCATCGATCAGCTCATTGAAGCCGGACGGGCATCAGCAGTGGAGAAGGAGGAGGAGATTGACAGGCTCTTTCGATAATCCCGGGCGGGTGTGCTTCATTACCGGAGCCTCGTCGGGTCTCGGTGAGGGCCTGGCGATTCGGCTGGTCCGGGAGGGGTATGCCGTGGGTTTGTCGGCTCGTCGGGAGGCCCTCTTGTCGAAGGTCGCCGATCGGATTCGGGCGGAAGGTGGCACAGCAGCCGTATATCCCTGCGATGCCTCCGACGGCCCAGCCGTGATCGACGCGATCCGTCGGTGCGAGGATACCCTGGGCCCGGTAGACCTCCTGGTCGCAAACGCTGGGATGAGCCTCAATACCCTGATCGAGGCTTTTGACGCATCCGGGGTTGAGAAAGTGCTGGATGTCAATTTGCTCGGGGCCGTCTACGCCACCGAAGCCGTGCTCGCGGGGATGCTGGAAAGGGGTCGTGGCCAGATCGTGGCCGTGTCCAGCATCGCCGGATTCGCGGGCCTTCCAATGTCGGCGGCTTATTCGGCGAGCAAGGGGGGGATGACCAACTTCTTCGAAAGCCTTCGGATCGATCTCCGAGGGACGGGGGTGGACGTGACCGTCATCCATCCAGGATTTGTCCGAACTCCCATGACTGCCCACAACCGGCATGCCATGCCCTTCATCATGGACCTGGAGCCGGCGGTGGAGCTCATGGTCAAGGCCATACGGAAGCGGAAAAAGAGCCTGGCCTTTCCCTGGCAGTTGGCAGGGTTGGTTTGGAGTCTGCGGATCCTGCCGCGGCCGGCGTATGATTGGATAGCCAGCAGGATCGATCGGACCAAGGCCCCTGAAGCCGGCGGGCCCACGGGTCAGTCCTCGTAGATCACCCCGCCCTTCATCACGAAGCGTACCTCCCGGAGAGCCGAAATGTCGGTGGTCGGGTTCCCGGCTACGGCGATGAGGTCGGCCAAATACCCTTCCCGGATGAACCCGAGCTCCCCATCCAGGCCCAGAATCCGGGCGTTCTCCGATGTGGCGGCCATGAGGACGTCCTCTACAGGCATCCCGTACTCGACCATCAGCTCCAACTCCCAGACGTTGTCTCCGTGGTCGAACACCCCGACATCACCACCGAAGCAGATGGGGACCTCTTCCTCGAGAGCCAGGCGAAAGCTTTCCTTCTTCTGGACGACTCGGGCCGGATCCGGGTCCACCCCCTTACGCCACCCTCTGTACATGGCGTAGGCCTCTCCCGCTCCCAGCGTGGGGCATAGGGCCACGTCCCTCTCCGCCATGAGGCGAAAGACCTCCCGGGTCCCTCCGTCGCCGTGTTCGATGGTTTTGATGCCCGCTTCCACCGACCGGCGCATGGCTTCGGGCGTGGTGGCGTGCGCCACAACCCATCGCCCGGAGCTGGAGGCCACCTCCACCACGGTTCGTAGCTCTTCTTCGGTGAAGGTGGGTTGAGCCGTGCCGTCGGGTCCCCACCGGTAGTCGGCGTAGATCTTCACCCAATCGGCACCGCGCCCGATCTGGTCGCGGGTGACCCGGACGAGGTCGTCATACCCATCCGCTTCCTCGGCACCCTTGGGAAGGTCCCACTCGGGCGCACCTTTGGGGTTGTAGCTGCCGGTCGCCACGATGGCCTTCGTCGTGACGATGAGCCGAGGCCCTGGGATCACCCCTTTCTCGATGGCGTCCTTCAAGCCCACATCGGCGTACGCGGCGCCCTCGGTACCCAGATCGCGGAGAGTCGTGATTCCGGCCAGTAGGCTCTTCTCGGCGTGAACCACCCCTCGGGCGGTGCGCTCGGCCAGCGACTCCAGCAGGACTTGGTCGGTCCACGGATTCTCATCATAGGGGTGAAGGAGGAGGTGGGCGTGGCCCTCGATAAGGCCCGGTAGAAGGGTAAGGTCCGGAAGCTCGACCCTTCGAGCGGACCGGGGGACGTCCATGGACGACTCCGGGCCCACACCGGCGATCCGATCTCCGACGACCAGAACCGCCCATCCGCTATGAAGCTGGGCTGTCTCGCCGTCGAAGACCTGCCCTGGCCGAAGAAGTTTGGTCTCTTGGGCATGAGCTGGTCCCGCGGCCGCCAAAAAGAGGACCAGAAGGCCGAGGCTGAAACGGTGGAACCATCGGAAGGAGGACACGGCAACCACTCTTTCTCAGGGTAAGTTCGATCGTCGGCCGAAAAGTGCTCGACGTGTGGGCCCAACGCCACCGGTCGTCCCCTTTCCCGGGCCCGACCCGGCCAGGTATCTTGGGCCCAAAGATAACCCTCCATTCGGACCAGACTGCCCAATGACCGACCGGGAATCGACCCTCCTCGCAGGGAGGGTCAAAAGAATCGAACAAGTCCTGGGAGCCCCTCTCCCTTCTCCCATGGATGCTCCGTCACCCCCCCTTCAGGAGAAGGAGAGGGATCACCTGCGAGAAGCTGCCGAGGACCTGTACTGGAACGAGCTGGAGTGGGAGAAGCTGACGGGGGAGGAACGGTTGGACGAGGAGTTCCTGACCGAACTCGCGTTTCCAGGACTTTTGGCCTTCGTCCGGGGCCTCCTCCTGACCGTGACGATGCCGGATGCTTTGGCCCCGCCTCGCCCCTCGCCGGAGGTCGTGCAGGATATTCTGGTCTTTCTGGCTGCCCGGATTGTGGAGTTGGAAGAACAGGCGTCCGTCTCCGATGAGGAGGATCGCATCCACCGGAAGGCGGAGCTGGAGATGACCAACCGATTGGTGGACTTGGTCCTCTACCAACAGCACCAACTCGGGCCCGACGACGTGGCGAAGATCGAGGCTGCCTTGGCGCCGGCCTAGCAGAACATCGTGGCCTCCCCAAAACCCAAGCGCCGCGCCCGTGCCAGGCCCGGTCACCCTTACCTGGCGGGAAGCCCTCTTCTCATCGCCCACCGGGGCGGGGCAGGCTTGGCCCCGGAAAACACTCTGGCCGCTTTCGAGAACTCCGTCCATCGTTGGGGAGCGGACATGCTGGAGATGGACGTCCGCTCCACGCGGGACGGGGAAGTGGTGGTTCTTCACGACGCCACGGTCGACCGCACGACCGACGGCACGGGTCGAGTTCGTGACCTCACCTACCAGCAGGTCCAGGAGCTCGACGCGGGGTACCATTTTCGGGATCCTGATGGCCGCCGCTCGTTCCGCGGTAGGGGCGTTCGAGTCCCACGATTCGAGGATGTACTCACGGCGCTCCCTGGGGTCAGAATGAACGTGGAAGCGAAGGACCCCCATTCGGCTCCGGGTTTGGTCGACGCGGTCCTGCGTCACGAAGCGCAGGATCGGGTGCTGGTGGCAGCCGAGGTGGAGGGGCATCGCCGGTCGGTGAGAGGATATCCGGGCCCCTGGGGTGCTTCCCGGAAGGACCTTTTCCAGTTCTTCTTCCTTATCCACAGCCCCCTGGGCCGTCACTTCACTCCAGCATGCGACGCCCTCCAGATCCCGGAGTTTTATTTCGGGGCTCGCGTGCTGAGCCCCCGTTTCATGGAGGAGGCTCATAGCCGGAACCTCCCGATCCACGTCTGGACAGTGGACGCCCCCGACGACATGAGGCGATTGGTGGAGATGGGTGTCGATGGGATCCAGACCGATCGCCCGGACCTCCTCGCCGAGGTGCTTACCGATGTGGTCGGCCGGCCCCGCCCGCCCGGCTCCGGGCCCTCTCAGCAGCCCTCGGAG
>JABDNZ010000067.1 GCA_013043565.1 Gemmatimonadota bacterium
GTGCTGGGACACCACCATCCGAAGAGCCGTGGCTACCTCTTCCCGGAAGCGTTCCTCGAATCGCCATCCGACGTTCCGCCGGAGAGCTGGATCACCGCACCCCGGGAGGCGCGCACCTGGTACGCACCCCGGTACTCCCCGGACATGCGGCCTCTGGAGACGCAGGTCGGACGATTCCGGCGGGGTGGAACAATGCTGGTGGTTGGGGCCTACCGCCCCGTTCCGCCGGAGGCGGACTCGGTGGGGGCAGAGCCAACGGACTCAGACTCGGTGGGGACAGAGGCACCGGGATTGGACACGCAAAAGAGCGGGGAGTTCGGGATCCAGGGAGAGCCATATTCGGCGCTTTTCCTGGTTCCAGTGGACGGATCGGAGGCGATCTTCGTCCGAGGTTTCGACGAGGAGGGCGTCCTGACGATCAACTCGCCGCCCGGCCGTTACGTGAGTGGACTGGAAGTGGTGGACCTGGAGGGGAAGCAGGCATGGCGTGCGCGTCAGGGTGTGGCGCAGCTGCCGCTGGTGCCTGGCCTCGTTGACGTGTCGGACCTTCTGATCCTGAAGGAAGGTGCACCCCTGCCGGGGAGCCTCGACGAAGCGATTCCGCACATCCGGCCTGGCGTGCGCATACGTAAGGGAGAGCGATTCCCCGTCGTCTGGGAAGCGTATGGGCTACGGATCGCTGAACCAGTGCGGATCACGCTCGGTTTCACCAGCGGGCGGCCAGGCTTCCTTACGCGCGTGGGCGAATTCCTCGGTGTGCTGGAGCCGGACCGCCCTGTGGAGGTGACCTTCGAGGACCAGGGCCCGGATAGAGTGCAGACCGTGTTCCGGGCCATCCAGTTTGAGCTGCCGGACCTGGATCCCGGCGAGTACACGCTCCACCTCAGACTGGAGCTGGCCGGACGCAACCCGGTCATCACGAGCCGACCGATCATCGTGGAGTGACCGATTCGTCTGGGGCAGGGCGATCAGTGTGCAGGACGTGAGCGTCGGACCCGAGCCGCAGGGAAGACCCTGGCTGAACCCCGGTCTTCCTCCACCTACCCCCAGGGGATACTTATGCGGAAGGGGATGATCGCGTCCTGTGGATCACCTCCGGGCTTCCCGGGGTCGTCTCCACCTCCTCCGTCTCCGAGCCAGTCAGTGCTGAGCACGAGCCCAAGTAGAGCGGCCCCCCCCAAGGCAAAGAGCCCGGTTTTCGTTCGGTCGAGCTTTTTCAGCTCTACCAGAAGGATATCCTGGTTTGGGATGCCCAAGGGCAGCTGCACCGATCGCTCGGATCTTACCCCGGAAGGCTGCCTCAGAGGCACCAGGATCTGGAGTTCTTCCGGACCGGCTGCCCGGACCACTCCATCGAGGACACGACCACTGATGGGATGGACCCTAGCGATCTCGTCCGCCCGCTCGGCGGAGAGCCGTGCCCGGACTGTCATGGACGGCCGGATCTCCTCCAGGGCGATGGGTTGATAGGAATGACATCCCACGGCAGAAAGAGCCAAGAGGATTACAAAGAACCTGCTGATCTGCATCTCGGTATTCCCGGGTTCAGTACGTTAAAGCCCATTTGCCTACATCGGGACCGACGGGCAGACCCTGGAACGGTCACCGGTCCCCTGTCCCACAGTCTAGTCCTGAAGGCTGAAAAAGGTCCAGTCCCCAACGCATAGCCGCGTTGACAAAGCTCCCGGCGAACACGTGTATTGGGGAGTCGGCCGTCCCGATTCGTTCCGGAAGGATCGAAACCTGGCAGGCCCCCCCCAATGCGGACCGGAAGGGTTCCCATCGAACCTGAGGAGGTGGCTTGGTTTTTTCCCATCCTTCACAGCCTGTTCTAGTCGGGTTCTTTTTGGGGCTTTCTCTCTTCACTCTTCTCCGAAACCGAGTTCGCCTGCCGACCTCCGTCAGAGTTTACCTGCCTTACCTCTGGCTCTTCTTCCTGGCGTTCACCCTGGCCGATCTAGTGGAGATCAAACTCTGGATCTGGGCCCTGGCCGCACTCTCATTCCTGGCACTCCGGGAGTACTTCACCCTGGTGGATCTCAGGATTCAGGATCGTTGGGGAATCCTGGCCGCCTACCTGACCATTCCCTTCATGTACTACTTCCTGAGCTCGGGGTGGTACGGGATGTTCATCATCTCCATTCCCGTCTGGGCATTTCTGGCGGTTCCTTTCGCCGTGGCCTTGGGGCGGGAGTCCAAGGGCGCCGTCTTCTCCGTTGGCGTCATCGACCTGGGTGTCTTTCTCCTGGTGTACTGCATAGGGCACATCGGATACCTGGCATCCTACTCCACCTGGATGGCCGTGTACCTGGTTTCGGGGGTGGCCATCTGTGACCTTTTGGCTGTCGTGCTGAAGTCCAGGGACAAAACTCCCCTACGGGCTACCCTGATTCAGATCCTCATCCCGGGCCCGCTTCTGGCCGCCCTTGGTTTCGCCCTGGTCCCCTGGTCGGGGATCCCCGTGGTCCACTCGTTGATTCTCGGCTTCATGATTCCGGCCCTGGTGGCCATGGGAGCCTTCACCATGGATTGCCTGGAAACCGACATGGGAATCGACCGGAACGCCTTGAAGGCCGGCCGGGGGGCCGTCCTGAACAGCATGAAGTCCTTCCTGTTCACGGCCCCCGTGGTCTTCCACTACCTCCGATACTACCTGGAGGCCTTCTGAGATGGGACGGATCAAGCCGCTCCTATCCTTTCAAACCCTGGCCCATTCTCTGATTCTGCGTCCCATCCTGAAGGTCTTCTTCGGGGCTAGCACTGAGGGAAAGGAAAACCTCGAAGGGCTGGAGCAGTTCATCCTGGTTGCAAACCACAATAGCCACCTGGACACACCCTTCCTCTTCCAGGTCCTCCCCCTTCGCCTCATCCCCATGACCCACCCGGTGGGCGCTTTCGACTACTTCGGAAAGACAAAGGTCCTCTTTCGATTTGCCGAGTTTTTCTTCCGGCCCGTCTGGATTGTGAGAGGTGCCAAAGAGGCAGGTGCCCTCGATGGAATGAAGGAAAAACTCCGGGTCGGCCACTCCGTCATCCTCTTCCCCGAGGGAACCCGGGGCGTCCCCGGAGAGATCGCCAGGTTCAGGCGGGGAGTGGGTGAATTGGCCACGGAGTTTCGTGATATCCCCATCGTGCCGGTTTATCTGTCGGGAGCAGATCGAGCCCTTCCGAAGACCAGCTCTCTTCCCCTGCCTGCCTGGACCCGGATTACCGTAGGCCCTCCTCAACGCTTCCAGGGAAAGAGCAAAGACATCGCCTCGTCCCTGGAAAGCATGGTCAGGGAGCTATCGGAAGCCGAGGCAGCGGGCCGCCACAGCCGGACAACGCGGTCCCGAGAGGCACCTACCATCGCCGTCCTGGGCATCGACGGATCCGGCAAGAGCACGCTCTCCCGATCCCTCGCCCAACGACTCTCCGTGGCCGGGCGGAGCTGCCTGCTCACAGACGACGTGGTGTTCTTCCACGGAGGCGAGCCCCAGGACATCCAACCCCTCCTGACAGAGAAGCTGCGTGAGGCCATCGGACGGCGGGCCAAAACCGCCAAATCCCTGAAGTCCTACAAGATCCCGAAGGTCGCCGAATTGGTCCTCCGGGATACCGTCCTGGGCCAGGTGAAACGGTGGTACAACCCCGACGTCATTCTCTCCGACGGATCCCCCCTCCTGAACATCACCGCCTGGGTGCGACTCTACCGGCAGGAGGAGCCTGACGACGCGGTACTGGCCTCGGCCATGGAGATACTCAGTGGTAGCGACGAAGTAGGGAAGGACGACCCGGCCTGGGATACCTTTCCCGAGCTGGCAGCTATGAGGCGCTTGCGCATTCCGGCCCTTCGCAAGCCCGACGCGGTCCTTTTCCTAGACGTAGATCCCGCCCTGTCGGTGCAACGCATCGAGAGCCGGGGGGAGAGCCGCCAGGTCCATGAAACCCAGGAGAAGCTGGCCCGGCTTCGGGAGGGATACCTGAGCGTTTGTCGGATATTGGACAGCCGGCTGGGGATTCCCGCCAGGGTCCTGGACGGGCATCAGGGTATCGAAGAGGTGACCATGGCAGCCCTTCATGCGTTGGCGGCCATGGAGGTCCTGCCTCATAAGATTTCGGCTCCCGCCGAAAGCTCCTCCAATCCCTCGGAAGGAGGACCTCATGGGCCACTCTGAAGGCGTCCAGGTCATCGCCACCACGATCTCCGGGTCCATCAAGGACTGGGGAAAGGTGGAGCGGATCGTGCCGTTGTTCGGGGATCTCGGCCGGGATGACGTTCACCTCCACGCAGTGGGCAGTCATCGTGAGGCCCGGGAGCGGACCCGAGACCTGGTTCGGGAGGGGTCCCGGGTCGTGATTTCCGCGGGCGGTTCGGGGACCTTCAACGCCGTCCTGGAAGGGTGCCTGGATTCGGGTGTGGGCCTTCAAGAGGTCTCTCTGGGGTTTCTTCGGAAAGGATCCGCCGATCTCATAGGCAAGGTGCTGGGAATGCCGGATGAGATCGAAGCGGCCATTCAGGTCTTCGTGGACAGCCTCGCTGCCAACCGTGTCCAGCCCTGCGATGTGATCCGTGTGGAAAGCCAGGAAGGGGACGCGCCGGATCGCCACTTCGTTGGCTACAGCGGAGCGGAGATCTTCGGGAGGATTCCTTTCTATACCGAGAATCGAATGACGAAGTACTACAAGGGCGTCCTGAGTCAGCTGTTCGGCGACCTCGGCCCCTTCTTTGTCGGGGCCTCTCTTTCCTCTCTGGAGAGGACCGTGCGGGGGTTGGGCGGGGGTAAGAGGGCGTGGGAGGTGAAGGTCGACGGCGGCGAGAGTCAGATAGGCCGCTATCAGGCCATGATCATCGTCAACGGCGACCTGGGTGCGGACCTACCTTTTGCCCGAGACGTGCCCCTGGGGTCCGGTGACTTCCATCTCTTCGGATTGAAGGACCTGGGACTCTTCCGGCTTCCCGGCCAATTTAAAAAGGCTTTCGACGCTTCCATCCAAAAGGACCCGGAACGATGGGGTTTCGAGTCCTTCCAGATTCGAGAATCCCTTTCCTTGAGGCCGAAGGGGGGCGGAGCCTTCCCGGTGAACGTCGACGGCTCCACCATGATGTGCGGTGGCCGGGCCAGCTTCCGGATCGTGGATCAAGTGAATCTGATTTCTCGGTGACGGAGATGGAGCCTACCTGGATCTCCCTCGTTCCGGCCCTCCTGGCCGTGGTGCTGGCGTTCATCCTCCGGGACGCCGTGGTGAGCCTCCTGGTGGCCTGCGTGGTCGGCGTGTTGCTCCTGGGCGAGGGACTCCAGGGGTTCCCGGGCCTGGTCACCCGTGCCCTGGGAAACGAGGACTTCGTCTGGCTCTGCACCATCGAGCTCTGCATCGGGGTCCTGGTTGCCTTCCTCCAGCGCTCAGGAGCCATCGCCCTTTTTCGGGAGCGGGCATCCAGGATCGTGACCAACCGGAAGAGGGCCGGGATCATGGGGTGGGGTTTGGGCCTCTCGGTGTTCTTCAGCGACTATTTCAGCCCCCTCTTCGTGGGGGCGGTCATGCGGGATCTGACGGATCGCCACCGCGTCTCACGTGAGAAGCTCTCCTACATCTGCGACTCCACTTCGGCCTCGGTCATCGTGTTGGTGCCCATCTCTGCATGGGCAGCTTACCTGAGTGGTCTGGCTGCCGGTGCGGGAGTGGGCAGCGTGGAGGACGGACTAGCCCTCTTCATCCAGTCGGTCCCCTTCAACCTCTATGGCATCCTGACCGTGATCATGGTGGGCCTGATCGTCTTTCAGGTCATTCCGGACTTCGGGCCCATGCGGCGGGCCGAAGAGAGGACCATCCGGACGGGAAAGGTCCTTCGCGACGGGGCCATTCCCATGATGGGGAAAGAGCTCACGGAGATCGAAGCTTCGGACTCCCCGCGGCGAAGCATCATCCTCAACTTCGCCCTCCCGGTCATCCTCATCATCGGAACCAACGTCTATACCTTCATCGTTCTCGGCAGAGCCAGCGTTCTGGAGGCCTTCATGTTGGCCTGCGGGGTGCTGGGCCTGACCATGTGGATCCAGCGGATCGACACCGTTCAGGGCCTGGTGCAGACGGCCCTTGCGGGGATCAAGGGAGTCATGGGGGCTGTTCTGATCCTGGCCCTGGCCTACTGCATCAACACCGTGAGCGCCGAGATCCAGACAGCGGCCTACGTGGTGTCCCTCACAGAGAACACCATGAGCCCCGCGCTCCTTCCCGTGCTGGCGTTTGTGATCTCCGGGTTCGTGGCCTTCTCCACAGGAACATCTTTCGGCACCTACGCCATCATGATCCCCATCGTCATTCCCATGGCCATCCAGTTCGGCGGCGGCGAGGTGGGTCCCCTGGCGGTGGTATCC
>JABDNZ010000073.1 GCA_013043565.1 Gemmatimonadota bacterium
GCTCTCAATTCTTCCACCTTCCCATCCCCCTCATGAAAGGCGTTTTCCTGCAGCTGCAGGGGAGGGGCGAGGAGGCCACGGCCGAGTTCGAGAAAGCCCGAGCGCAACTGGAAGGCGAGTTGGAGGAGTTGGAGGGCGACGATCGGTTACACAGTGCCTTGGGGATCGCCTATGCGGGATTGGGGAGGGCCGAAGACGCGATTCGTGAAGGCGATCGGGGTTTGTCCCTGATGGGACCGGAGACGGATGTGAACAAGAGCACCTACCGGATGGAGGACCTGGCCGTGATTCATGCCATGTTGGGGAACGGCCAGGAGGCGATTCAGGTTTTGGAGGTCCTTTTGGACGCACCCGGTGATTACTCCGGTAGTATGCTGGCCCGGGATCCGCGGTTCGTTGAGCTGAGGGACCTACCGGGCTTCCAAAGCTTGCTGGACCGGCACGGGTCCAACTGAGGTGCTCCACTCCCTCAGAGGAGACTATCTTCATGTTCCAGCCGCCGAGGGCACCACTCTCCTTGGTCCTTCAACTCCCGGAACACCATGAGCCTTATCGATCATTTCCTGCGCCCGCATCGGCCACTACCGACGGAGGCCTCAACGAAGTCTGCTTCAGCCTGGGCGGAGGTCGACGCGGAGGGCCGGCTGGTCCTGCCCCCGGAACTGGTGAAGGGCTTCGACCTGAAGCCAGGGACCAGAGTCCGGGTGGACGAGGGAGAGAACCATTTTCGGCTGCACCGTCCGGTTACCCAACTGACCAAGGTCTACATCGAGCCGACCGTGGCCTGCAACTTGGATTGCATCACCTGTTTCCGTAACGAGTGGGAACAGCCGACGGGCCAGATGACGGATGAGACCTTCGCCGGAATTCTCCACGGTTTGAAGGAGTTGGATCCGATCCCAGCCGCTTACTTTGGCGGCATCGGAGAGCCGCTTCACCACCCCCAGACTCCAACTTGGGTGGCCGAGGCCAAAGCCCTGGGCGCCAACGTAGAGCTGATCACCAACGGAACCCTCCTTTCCGAAGAGGTCTCGGGGCAGCTCATCGAGGCCGGCCTGGACCTCCTCTGGGTGTCCATCGACGGCGCCCAGCCTCGAACCTTCGCCGACGTTCGCCTCGGTGCGAAGCTGCCGGAGGTGGTAGAGAACATGAGGCGTTTCGCGGCTATGCGCCCCGCCGACCATCACCCCAAACCAGAGATCGGCGTTGCCTTCCTGGCCATGAAACGGAACATCGGAGACCTACCCGAAGTCATCCGGCTGGGGAAGTCGTTCAAGGCAAAGCACTTCTCCGTGAGCAACCTCCAACCGGCCACGGCCGACATGCAGGACGAGGGGCTCTACACCCAGGTGATGCACAATATCGCCTACCTCGAAGCGACCCACCTGCCACGTCTCAGGCTGCCGAAGATGGATTTCGACGAGCCCACCCGGGAAGCGCTCTTCGAGGTCTTCAACAGCCAGCTCAACATGGAGTTTGCCGGGAACAACTGGAGCGGGGCCAGCGACACCTGCAACTTCGTGGAGAGTGGGACGACCTCCATCGCATGGAACGGCGACGTGAGTCCATGCTGGCCCCTCATGCATACCCACACCAGCTACCTGCACCGGAAACCACGCCTGTCCCGGAAGCATGTCATCGGAAACGTGGCCGAGCGGTCGCTGGAGGACCTTTGGCTGGACCCGGGGTACATCGCCTATCGGGAGCGGCTCCACAACTTCGGCTTTGCGCCCTGTAGCTTTTGTGGAGGATGTGACCTGTCAGAAGCCAATGAGGAGGACTGCTTGGGGAACACCACCTTCCCGGTCTGCGGAGGCTGTTTGTGGGCCCAGGGGATCATCCAATGTCCGTGATGAAGATCAAATTCTATGCGGCATTGCGGGACGTGGTGGGGGAAGCGTCCGTAGAGGTGGACCTGCCGGAGGGCTCAAGTGCCCAAAAGCTCCTCGATCTCCTGGTCACTCAACATCCCGGCCTGGAGGAGGAACTGACCGACGAGGGTGGGCACCTGCACGGGTACCTGAAGATGTTCATCAACGGGCGTGAGGTCGTGTATCTGGACGGCCAGTTCCAACACGTGCTGGATCCGGGCGACACGGTGGACATCTTTCCGCCTGTCGGTGGCGGATAGGGCGGGTCGGCAGGGGAGCGGTATGGATCGAGGATCGAAGAGGCCATCCCGGCGCACAATCGTTCGCGAGATGCGGGGAATCCCGTTCTTCCTACTCCGAGAGTATCTCGAGGAGCTGGGAGGAACCGCTACCAGGGACGACCGGGTCGAAGGGCCAGGTTGGCGGGCCGATCTGGAACGGATGGAGCCCTTCCGAATCGGCTCACTTTCGGTGGGGCAGACGAAAATCACCCTCGAGATGGAAGATCACCTCGTGGATGACTTCATGGAGCGCTTTTCTCTCAAAACGCTGAGGGCGGGGGCCTGACGGAAAGGGCCCCGATTTGTGCAGGGTGCACGTACCGGGGCCCCGAGGACAGCGCTGGATGTACTTTTCGGTCAGATGATCTCCAACTCCTGCAGCTTCTCTTCCGGAACCACGCCGTTCACCCAACCCCGCTTCTCATAATATTCTCCCAGCATCAACTCCAACTCACAGACATGGCCTTCCGATCCGGGTTGGTCGGACGGTTCCTCCGTGAATCGGGCCGGCAGGGTGTCGCTGCCCTCGGCATGGCCGGCCAGGTTGTTGTAATGGCGTTCCAGATTGTAGACCCGGTCGCCGGTCTTCAAGACGTCCTCCCCCGTGAAGGGGACGCCGACCATGGCGGAATACTGTTGGGCGTACTCGTCTACGCCCTGGGCGAAAGCGCTGAACTTGCAGAGGTTCAGGCTGTCGGAGAAGGCATGAACGTTCTGGAAGATCATGACCAGCTCGCCTTTTCCTTCCCAAGCGAGGGGATCGACCTTCAGCGATCCAAAGGGCATGACTCCCAGTTCCGCGGCGGGTGTGTAGGCGCGTAAGTGACAGGCTCCGCGGTTCGAGGTCGCGTATCCGATGCCCATGCCCTTGAGACCACGGGGGTCGTAGGCTGGGATGGCCTGCCCTTTCACCGTCATGGCCATCTCCGGGTGTCCGAACGATTCGGCGGCCCGTGCGGCGCCCTCGGCCAGCTGGTCTCCGACCCCTTCACGCTTCCCGATCAAATCGAGGAGGCTCACCATGCCCTCCCCGTCACCCCATCCCAGGTCACTCCCGTCGGCATATCCCTTCTGGCAGGCCTCCATATACACTGACACGACGTTCCCCGCCTCGATGGTGTCGATGCCGTAGTCGTTGCACTGGTCTATGAGCTTGGCGATGGCATTGGCGTCGCTGTTCCCACAGTTCGCCCCGAAGGCCCAGGCCGACTCATACTCCATCGACTCCATCCGTAGGCCCTTCCAGGGTCCTTCTCTGACCTCCACCTCTTTCTTGCATGCCACCGGACAAGCGTGGCAGGTAGGGTCGTTGACGAGCATATTCTCTTTGACATACTCCCCGCTGGTGGGCTCAGCCCCTTCGCCGAACGACGCCTTCTGGCTGTTCTTGGTGGGCAGGGCTCCGATGCTGTTGGCGATGTTCATCAGGACGTTGGTCCCGTACACCGACAGACCGCCCTTACGGGGGCTCGTGATGTTCTCCTCGGCCATGATGGTGGAGAGGGCTCGCTTGTGGGCTTCCTTCCACTTGTCACGATCCGGGGTCGGCGGGAAGGCCTTTCCGGCCTGGATGACGATCGCCTTGAGATTCTTGCTGCCGCCGACGCATCCGGTTCCACCCCTTCCGCTGGCTCGGTCGTCCTCGTTCATCCAATTGGCGAAGCGGCAGAGCTTTTCACCGGCCTGGCCGATTGTGATGACGGACAGATCCTTCTCGCCGTAACGGTCCTGGAAGAGCTTGACCGTATCATGGACGTTTTTGCCCCAGAAATCGGAGGCGTCCCGGAGCTCCACCGACTCCTCGGTGACGAAGGCATACACCGGGGTTTCGGCCTTGCCGCTGAAGACCAGGCCGTCGAACCCGGCCCACCGTAATCTTGCGGCGCTCCAGCCCCCGTGATGGCTGTCCGTCACAGTGCCGGTCAGCGGAGACTTCGTGACCACAGCCATCCGGCCACTCATGTTCGCTTCGGTACCGGTCAGGGGGCCGTTCATGAAGCAGAGGATATTCTCCGGCGCCAGGGGATCGACTCTAGGGCCGTTCTCAAAGACATACTTCACTCCCAATCCCCGCCCACCGATGTACTTTCGCTTCCAGTCTTCAGGCGAGTCATTGTATTCGACGCGGCCTGCTGTCAGGTCGACAAAGCCGATCCGGTTTGCGTATCCCCCGAACATGACGTCCTCCTTGAGATCTTGTTTCCGGCTTGGCCGCAATATACCCGGTGGGGTCCCCGCTAGACAGAAGAACGGTGTTGGGGGGCGGACTTCGGACCTCGTGGCTTATCGATCCGGTCCAGTGCGGCGGTAGGGGAGGGTCTGGAAACCGCCTCTGGTGTTCCGCCTGACTATGCCGCTGTTTCCTCGTCGGAACGGGCCTGGGTTTGGGGCGGGAGTGTCTCGGCGCTTCCGTCCTCCGAGGTTTCAGTCGGATCCTGGGGGCCGGATGCTTCAGCGCTCTCTTCGATGAGCCGGTCTTTTCGGATCAAACGATCTCGTTTGCAGATCCAATCGACGCCGTCGACGGTAATGGCGAGTCTCCCGGATTGGGACGGCCCGATCCATCCCTTCTCCTTCAGATACCAAAGGTGAAAGTCCAGGTGGCCATCGGGGAACCCGAGATGGTGTTCCAACTCCAGAACCCCCAAGCCGGGCTCTGACAGGGACTGCCTCCGAGCTGTGTAGAGGACGGAAAGGATCCACCTCTGGGTCCGTTCATCCTCGCTTTCACCCGACATCGGAGCCTCGAAAAACAACCTCTGATGAACTCGTTTGTCCGAGTCGTACCGGGCGTCATATTTCGCACGTGCTTCCGGATCTGATAGAACGTGGTATGCCTCGGAGACTTCAGTGAACTTTTCGGCGTTGCCGGTATTCTTGTTATCGGGGTGGTGGCGCTTGGCCAAAAGCCTGAAGACCCGATCGATTGTGTCCGGGTCCGCATTGGGGTTCACCTGAAGGATTTCGTAGTAGTCGAAAAACCGTTCTGGACTCATGATCTTGGATGGGTTCCCGTGGGAGGTATCAACGGAACTCTATCCTTCGAACCCCAATTCTTGATGCCGGAAGGAAAAATACAAGTGTCTTAAGTGGCACACGTCCCGAGGCGGCGGACCGCTTGTGGCCTCCCCGTCGGCCCATCGTTGTCTTTTTCGTCGATTCTTAACACCTTTAATCAATTGGCCTGGTCAGCCTCTCTTCTTTTGATTCAGGGCACCAAGATTTTGCGGATCGTCAGCCTCTTTCTCATCATCATTCTGGGTGCGGGGCCCCACGCCGAGGCCCTCTTCGCTCAGAACTCCAGCACGTCGATCAGAAGGGTGCAGGAAGACCTTCGGGCCGCCACTCAACCGACCTCGGAAGCCCAGGAAGGGCAAGATAGACCAACCTGGAAGAATCGGGTCCTCACCGGTTTGGGGGCCGGGCTCCTGGGAGCCGGAATCGGCTATTTCGCTTCCCAGGTTTCCGACAGTGACTGGGATGAGGTAAACGGTAACTACACCACGGACCGCTCTCCCTGGGCTTTGCTGGGAGGATCGGTAGGGTTCGCGGTGGGCTTCAGCTTTCCCCTCGGAAGCCTCCCCGAGAGCCAACGGACCCTTCCTCCCAGGCGAAGAAGGGAAGTCATCACGTCCCAGGAGATCGAGGAAGCCCTCTCCGAGCCCATTGGTCAGGCCCGGGAAAACATCACGGCGGCAGAGATGAGGCGTGCTGTGGTCACCAATGCCAAGGAGTTGGTCGATCTCCTACGGCCGGCGTGGCTGATCCGCCGGGGTGGGGGCAGCTTCGGTGACCCCGATTCCGAGGACATACGGGTTTATCTGGATAACCAGGACTTCGGGGGCATCGAGTCTCTGGAGCTCATCCAGGTCGTCCTGATCGAGTCGATCCAGTATTTCGACGCCGGCCGAGCCACAACACGTTTCGGCGCCGGCCACACTCAGGGTGTGATCCAGGTAATCTCGAAGTAGACCGTCGCCGGGCCCCTACTCGGTCCCTGGTACCGGCACCACCGCCCGGATCAGATCCGACGATCCGAAGTTCAGGTTCTCCGGCCCCAGCTTCAGGTCCGATTCCATCATCTGGTCCCAGGTGACTTCCTGTCCGGTGTAGCAGGAAATCCTCCCCATGATGGCCGTCAAGGTGGCCTCGGCCGTCCTGGCAGCCTCATTGACCTGCTGTCCGGTCCGAATGGCCGTGACCAGATCGATGTGCTCCTGGTGGTAGGGAAGGGGACTGATCTGATTCCCCTCGTCGTCCACCGCGTAGGGGTACTTGAACAGCTCGGTTCCGTCCGGCCTCCAAATGGTGTTGACGGCATTGGTGTAGCCTGACGTGCCCCGGATGAACTCGGACACGTTGTTTGCGCATCCGGCGATCTGACGGCACATGCTGTGGACGTGGATCTCCCCATCGTAGGTGTAGTCGATGCTGAAGAAGTCGTACTGATCTCCCGTCGGTCGCCGCCATCGGCCTCCGAACCCCACAGCCTTCTGGGGATGGGCGTCACCCAGGTGCCAGTTGGCCACGTCGATGTTGTGAACGTGCTGTTCGACGATGTGGTCCCCCGAGAGCCAGGTCCAGTTCACCCAGTCTCGCAGCATGTACTCGACATCGGTCCAGCCGGGCTGGCGGTCTCTCCACCATGGCACTTGACCGTTCCAATAGACGTTCGCTCCCACGACTTCGCCTATGGCTCCCTCAGCCACTTGTCGGAAGACGTCCAGGTAGTCGGCCTGGTGGCGCCTCTGAGTTCCCGTGACAACGCACAATCCCGCTCCGTCCGCCTGCCGGGCGGATGCCATGACGGACCGGCACCCCACCGGGTCCACGGCCACCGGCTTCTCCATAAAGACATGCTTCCTGGCCTCCACGCAGGCCTCGAAGTGTTCCGGGCGGAAGTAGGGAGGGGTGGCCATGAGGACAACGTCCAGATCTTCTTCCAGGAGCTGATGGTAGGATTCAAACCCGGTGAAACAATGCTCGTCGGGGATCTCCACGCCCAGATTGTCCCGAAGGTGCGCCCGACAGTCATCCAGACGATCCTGGAAATAGTCGGACAGCGCCACGATCTCGAGGTTGGGACCTGCTTCGAGGAACTGCTGGGCCGCGCCCTTGCCCCGGCCCCCGCACCCGATAAGGCCTGCTTTGAGTACCGGCCCGTCCGGTGCCTGGTCCATGAGAGGCGGGTACACGTAGTCCGGATAGAGCTCCCGCTGTCCCGGACCACAGCCAGCCGCTACCGCGCCGACGGCTCCCGCAGCTCCGATTACGCCGAGGGTCTCGATGAAGTCGCGCCTGCTCGTTCCCGCCTTCTCCTCGCTCATCGTTCGGCTCCTTGTTGTTCCGAGTCCTCGAATTCCCTTACCACGCGGAATCCGATGTCGTCGCAGTCCGAGTACCACCAGAGACTCTTGGGAATCTGGGGGTCTGTCACCAAACATGCACCTGTCCGGGTGTGATCCCGGGCGGCCACCCTCAGGGCTGCCGGGTCGCTCCTGAACGACCCGCCCCGTATCACGTGCTCCGTCCCGCTTTCGGGCCCGACCGGGTCCTGGACCGGGCCCGCCGCCGCTCGGGCTCCGTAGGTGTCCTCCGCATACCAATCGGAGGTGAACTCTTTGACGTTTCCCAGCATGTTCACGAGTCCGAACGGATTGGGTTCCATATCCGAAGGGCTCTGCGTCCGGGCCCCACTGTTTCCCCGGTGGATGGAGTACCGGTCCAACACCTCTGTGTTAGGTCCAAAAACCCTGTTTAAGAACCGGGCGGCAGTGTAATCGGAAGGCTCTCCCTCGAAGAAATAGGGCGTGCCGGTTCCGCCTCGAGCCGCGTATTCCCATTCAGCTTCGGTTGGCAAGCGGTACCTTTTCCCCGTCACCTGAGAGAGCCACCGAGTGTACTGGACCGCTGCATGGTGGGTCATGGTGATAGCCGGCCTGTCCCCTTTCCCCCATCCCTGGTCGGGGGGGACGTAAGGTGGGGTGGCGCCGGTGAGGGCATCGACGTCAGCCGCATCGGTCCGGCCCTCTCCGCCTGCGGCGGCCCCCGACGGCTCTTCCTCCATTCGTCGCGTATCCGTTCTCCCCTCCACCAGGGTAGCTCGATACCAAGCCTCGAACTCGTTCCAGGTGGTCTCAACCCTCGCCATCCAGAAAGGCCCCAGCGTGACCTGATGTCGAGGTCCTTCGTCGCCCTCGCGGTAACCTTCCGTTTCGGGACTGCCCATCTCAAAGCTCCCGCCGGGGACGGCAATCATGTCGAAGCTCACCGACGTCCCGGGAATCCGCTCCGTGTAGTCGACGAACCCTTCCACGGTCGCAGCTGCGTCGAAGATCTCCCCTTCCACGGTGGCAACGATGCCGAAATCGATCTCATCGGTTGCGTCCGGATCGAAATGACCGACGTGGAGGTGGCAGTTGAGACACCTGATCTCGTCGGCCTGCCGCTCATAGTGGAAATGGGCCTCTTCTCCCTTATCAGAGAGCTGGAGTGGGAAGAGGTTTGGATGACAATCCAGGCAGGATTCCCGAAAGGTGAAGGTCCGGGCGTGGGCCAGGTCGGAGCGCGCTTCCCAGTCGAAGGAGTCCGGGTCCTTCGTGAGCTTTCCCCACGTATCGCGAATTCCCAATCGGGCTTTTTGTACTCCGTAGGCAAACCCGCCAGGGGGGAGGTGGCACTCCACGCAATGGACTACCGTGCCACTCTTGGTCGCGAAGTGGGTGGACTGCTTCCAGGAGACCGTTGCTTGAGGGTGGATGTGACACGACTCGCAGAAAGAGTCCGTCGAGGTGATGGCGTTCCCGGCCCGAACCGTCATCAAGAACAATACGCCGGCGGCCAGGCCCCAGAAGAAAGGGTGCCGTAACAAAGCGAGGCCGGAGCGGAGACTTGATCCGATCCTCCTTTCGGCGGTCCGGAGGAAGGCCACCCCTATTCTCCCGCCGGCATTCTGTCGCTCACGCGACGCTGAAG
>JABDNZ010000077.1 GCA_013043565.1 Gemmatimonadota bacterium
GGTCGGCACCCATTCCATACCTCGGTGTTGGGGTTCAACTACCCTACGAATCTTCGAGCCCCCGGGTTCATCCGTCGAGGCACCGACACTCCTTCCAAACCCCCTCCCCTACTTGAAGAGCTTCCCCGCCATGGTAGGCACCTTATCGGTCCGGGTTCCGATCTTGATGTGGGAAGACAGGCGAACCACCCCCTCCGCATGGAGCGTTTCGATGGCCCTTTGAACTGTGGCCATAACCTCGCCCAGATCTCCCTCGAGATTGGACCCATTGGCATGTAACGTGATGTTCAACCCGGACTCCTCAAGCACCTCATGAGCCCTCATCACTTCCTTCCGCACCGACACGCCTGCTCCGATGGGGATGATCTGCACCTCGGCTATCGCCTTCATTCCTCTGCTCCTCTGCGTGGACACCGCTTCGGCGTTCTTTTTGACTCCTGCAGAATCGGATGTCGACTGGTAGTTTGACAAGGTCAAGGGAGGCCTGTCAGGCGAGCGAGGAGGTAGGCAGTCAGGGACCGCCGGTGGGAAGGCCCAAAGGGACGAGACATGACGGTTCACTGTGCCGAGTGTAAAAGCTTCATCTGCCGAGGTGGCGTTGTGGAAGCTGCCCCGGAGACGTGCCCCATGCGGGGGGATTTCCCGGACTTCGACGTTCTCTATTCGGAGGAGAGGTCCCGGGAGCTCCTGATCCACTCCGCCCAGGTGGAGGCCGAGGGGTACTGTACGTGGACAAGGCTGAGGGAGGTCGCTGAGTTCGCCCGCCGCATGGGGTTCGGAAAGGTCGGGCTGCCTCACTGCCCCGACATGTCCGAAGAGGCCGACATGGTACGATCGCGGCTGCAGGATCTCGGCTTGGAGGGGCACCTGCCGCCGCCTTCCCTCGGCGGTGATCCGTCAGGGCAAGCGGACTACTTCGCGAAGAACCAGTTCGACCTGAATCTGATAGCAGGAATGTGCGTCGCCCATGAAGCCCTCTTTCTCGGGGCGACCGAGGCCCAGACCGTCAGCCTGATAGCCAGGGACCGGCGTCTCCACCACAACCCGGCAGCCGGCCTCTACACGAGCCGGAGCTACCTGCAAAAGGAACTCTTCGGGCATTGGCCCAAAGACCGGCGCCCGGAGCGCGAAGGGTCCGGCCTGGAGGGGCTGCGTGCAGTCTCCCTCGACACCGAGTGCTCGAACGGTCCGATCCGGTCACGTGTCGCCGAGGCTATGGACTTCGCCCAAGCCGTGGGAGCCAGCCACATAGGCGTCAGCTTCTGTGTGGGCTTTCGGGAGGAGGCGAAGACCCTCTCCAAGATCCTGGACACCAATGGCTTCCAGGTGTCTTCGGCGTGTTGCAAGGCGGGGGCTGTGCCGAAAGAGAGAGCAGGAATTCGGGACGACCAGAAAGTCACCCCGGGGAAACCGGAGATGGTGTGCAACCCCATCGGCCAGGCAACGCTCCTGAACCGGGACCAGGCGGAATTCGTCTTGGTCCTGGGCCAGTGCGTGGGCCACGACGCCGCCACGCTGGCCCACCTGCAGGCCCCGGCCGCCGTCCTGGTGGCAAAGGACCGGGTCCTGGCTCACAACACCGTGGCGGCCCTCTATTCCCCCCAGACGTAAAGGCGGAACGATGGATACCGTGACGTTCGAGCCCATCGGAAGCGTCGAGAACGGTCTGCCGTTTGGAACTCCCGGGGACACCCTCCGGGCCGCCGAATCCCGGATCGTCCTTCGCTCCGGGCTCCTGGAGGCGCTGACCGATCTGGAGAAGGAACCTCGCATCCTGGTCGTCTTCCACTTCCATCGATCCGACGGCTGGGAGCCCCTTCAACACCCCCGTGGGGATCGCTCCAGGCCAAAGATAGGGGTGTTCGCGCTCCGGAGCCCACGCCGTCCCAACGGAATCGGCGTCACGGAGGTGGACCTGCTGGAGATACGGGAGAATGTCCTGACCGTACGGGGTTTGGACGCCGTCGACGGAACCCCCGTTTTGGACCTTAAGCCAGCCTGATGAGGACACCCTACCGACATCCATTGTCGGCGAAACCGGAGTGAGACAATGAAGACTCTTCTCTTGGCAGTCCTTCCTCTGATCCCTTTTGAAAAACCTTTAGATACTGTCGAGCCTTCGGCTCATCCCACCCACGACGGGGAGATCAGGGTCACCATTCTTTTCGACAACTACGCGGCCGACGAACGTCTCAGGACCGGTTGGGGATTTGCTGCCTTATTGGAAACCCCCGATCACACGATCCTCTTCGACACGGGGGCGGACGGGGAAGCTCTGTTGGAGAACTTCCGGCTTTTGGGGAAAGACCCCATGGAAGTGGAAGCCATCGTTATCTCCCATGCCCACGGAGATCACACGGGTGGCATGCAGGCCTTGTTCGATCTCGGGCTGCGGCCGTCTCTCTATCTCCTTGAAGGGTTCCCTGAGGAGATGCGGTCGTCGGCGGCGGCGTCCCTCACCATGATCGAGGCATCGCCGGGACAGGAGATCGCCCCCGGAATCCGAACTACGGGGCAGCTGGGCACCGACATCCCGGAACAGGCCCTGATCCTCGATACCCAGGACGGGATCGTGCTCCTGACCGGATGTGCCCACCCCGGGGTGGTGCAGATGATCGAGGGCGCTCAGGCGGTCAGCGCCCGACCCCTCCACCTGGTCATGGGAGGGTTCCACCTTATGAATGCGTCGGGAGCGGAGTTGGAGGTCATTCTGGGAGATTTCCGAAGGCTCGGCGTGGAACAGGTGGGTGCCACCCACTGCTCCGGGGACCTGACCATGTCAACCTTCCAGGCGGCCTATGGTGAGAGTTTCCGCCCCTTGGGCGCAGGTCGAACGCTGAGCTTCCCTCTGCCTTCCTGACGCCTGGAGGAGGAACATATAGGCTCCTCCTGACCGGAACGGTGCGGCATAGCCGATTTATGGCGCCTATTCCCTACGGCCAATACATTCGCCCCCTGGACCACACTTCGTCCCCTGGACCACACTTCGTCCCCAAGAAGGATGCAGAACCATGCGCGCTCCCTCCCGTTCACCGTTCTTTCGAGCAGTGTGGCTCGTGGCACTTCCACTCCTGGCCGCCCCGGGTTCCCGGCCCTTGGCCGGCCAAGCACCCGACGACGTTCAACAGGCCCTTTCAAGTATGGAATTCCGACATATCGGGCCTGCCAACGTCGGGGGCCGGGTTTCGGCAATCGTCGGGATACCCGGGGACCCGTCCACCTACTGGGTGGGGGGTGCCGATGGAGGGGTCTATAAGACCACCAACGGTGG
>JABDNZ010000081.1 GCA_013043565.1 Gemmatimonadota bacterium
CCCTTCGGCTCTCCGGAGACCTTCGGGGCACGGGCCGCGGGTCGGACTTCAAAGCCGCTTTCGTTGACTCGCTCCACGAAGTCCACCGTGGCACCCTCGAGGCGCTCTGCGCTTTCCCCGGAAACGAGGACGTAGAACTCACCCATGTCCACCTGCACATCGTCCTCTTCACGGTCCGATTCGGACACCAGCGAAAGCTCAAATCGAGGCCCTCCGACGCCGCCGTCATGCGCGGTGATTCTGAGAGCTCTGAGATCTCCTTCACTTTGGTCGATGAAGGATCGAACTACGCTTTGAGCTCGATCTGTGATGTTCAACTCCATTTACTTCTCCTTACCGTTAATCCGGGCGCTTGCCCGTCCTCTCCCCATCCTACCCTCGACCAAACGCTGGGTTCAGCCTTCGCCGGTACCCTCAATATCCTAGCAAATCAACACCACGCAAGGAGCGGGCCGAAGAACCACGGCCTTCTGGGGCCCGAATCCCGGAGAGCCACCAGGTTGATGTGGGGGCATGGCGCCCCTACCTTTTTGAGCCCTTTGAAATCCCTCCCGGAAGGGACCCCCCAAACCATAACTGGCGCACCACCCATGGCCGAAAAAAACGTGATGGACAAGCTCGTATCCCTCTGTAAGAGGCGGGGATTCATCTACCAGTCCTCCGAAATCTACGGAGGTACCGGCTCTGTTTGGGACTATGGCCCGCTGGGAATCGAGCTGAAGAGGAATATCAAGGATCGGTGGTGGAGTGCGATGGTCCACCAGAGGGACGACATCGAGGGCTTGGACGCCTCCATCCTGATGCACCCCCGGGTCTGGGAGGCATCGGGCCACGTGGACGGGTTCACGGATCCTCTCGTGGAGTGCGGGAGCTGCCATCGGCGGTTCAGGGCCGACATGCCCGAGGTAGAGGGCGGGCAGTGCCCGGTATGCGGGACAAAGGACACGTTCTCCGAAGCACGCCTGTTCAATCTCATGTTCAAGACCTTCATGGGGCCGGTGGAAGAAGCGGCAAACCAGGTCTACCTGCGCCCCGAAACGGCCCAGGGGAGCTATGTGAACTTCTTGAATGTCCAAACCGCCGCACGACAGAAAATCCCATTTGGTATCGCACAGATCGGTAAGGCGTTTCGAAACGAAATCACCCCCGGGAACTTCATTTTCCGAACCCGAGAGTTCGAGCAGATGGAGATGCAGTTCTTCGTGGAACCGGGCACCGACGAGGAGTGGTTCGAGTTCTGGAAGGCCGCTCGCATGGACTGGCATGTGGACATGGGAATCGGGAAGGATAAACTCCGATTCCTGGAGCACGGGCCCGACGAGCTCGCTCACTACGCAAAGACGGCGTTCGATATCGAGTATGAGTATCCTTTCGGTTGGAAAGAGTTCGAGGGAATCCACAACAGGACCGACTTCGACCTGTCCAGGCATCAGGAATACTCCAAGAAGCGACTAGAGTACATCGATACGGCCTCCGGAAAACGCTTCGTTCCCTATGTGATCGAAACGGCCGTGGGAGTCGACCGAACGCTCCTGGTGGTCCTCTGTGATGCCTATGCCGAGGAGGAAGTGGAGGGGGAGCAAAGGGTGGTCCTCCGCTTGAATCCCTCTCTGGCTCCGCTGAAAGTCGCCGTCTTCCCTCTCGTCAAGAAGGACGGGCTTCCGGAGCTCGCCGAGAAGCTTCATTCGGAGCTTCGGGCCGCGGCCGTCCCGTCGTTTTTTGACGCTGCCGGTTCCATCGGTCGGCGGTATCGACGGCAAGATGAAGCAGGAACGCCGTGGTGTGTGACGGTGGACGGGCAGACCAATGAAGACGGAACCGTCACCATCAGGGATAGGGACTCCTTGGAACAGATCCGTATCCCGGCCGAAGAGGTTCTGGCTTGGGTAAACGACCGGATTTAGGGGAGAAACAAATTGCTTTTGGACCGAAAAGGCCAACTCGCTCTGCTCCTGACCTTCGTCGTTCTGGCCCCGGCAGCCTTCGGGTGCGGGCCGGGGGAAAGCCCGAGGGCCGACGGGCTGTCCTCCGGGATCCCTGGGGATGGGGAACCGGAGGAC
>JABDNZ010000082.1 GCA_013043565.1 Gemmatimonadota bacterium
CTTCAGCACCTATCTGGGGAGCGGGTCTTCCACTTCCATGCAGATCATCAACGATCGAACGACGGTCTCCCTGACCCTCCAATACCGTTACCAGGCCCTCCAGGAAGGGACTTTCGAGATACCCGGCTTCGCCGTCCCGGTGGAGGGAGATTCGTACCCGACCGAGGCGCTGACCCTCACGGTGTCCGCCCAGCCTCCGCCGGACCCTCAGCAAGCCCCAGAGGCGTCGGACCCCACGGTCATCTCTGCTGAAGACCTGTTTGTCTTGGCCGAATCCAGCAGAAGGCGGATCCGGGAGGGTGAGCCATTCATCGTGGAATACCGCCTGTTCACACGGGTGAACGTGACATCCTATGGTTTCACGAGTCTCCCGGAGTTGGAGGGGTTCTGGGTCGAGGAACTCCCGCTACCGGAACAGTTGGAGGTGGAACAGGTCGTCCGGGACGGCCAGCAGTATACGACAGCCGTCATCAGACGTGTGGCTTTGGTTCCCACAGGGCCCGGGGAACGAACCTTGGATCCTCTGGGGATCGAGGCCCAGGTGAGGGTCCAACGTCGAACTCGTATGCTGGATCCCTTCGAGAGCATCTTCGACCTGGACCGGTCCTCCCTCTTCGGTACGGTGGTGCCGGCCACGGTGGTGTCGAACCCGATTCGGTTGCAGGTGGAGGCGTTACCGCCGGGACGGCCGGAGCCCTTCAGCGGGATTGTCGGAGCCCTGGAACTCGCAGCAACGCTCACGCCGGATTCGGTGGATGCCGACGAGGCTTTCACCCTCACCGTCACCGCCACGGGCCGGGGGAATCTCCGAGCCATCCCGGAACCGATGCTCGAGCTACCAGAGGACTTCGAGGCATACCCGCCCGAGGTGTCGGAGAGCATCCGGCGAGCCGGCCCGGGGCTCGGAGGAAGCAAGACTTGGGAGTACGTCCTTATCCCCAGGGCACCCGGTAATCGTTCGGTTCCTCCGGTCACTTTCGGATATTTCGACACGGAGACAAACACCTATCGGACGGCCTCCAGCGGAGCCAAGGAGATTCTGGTATCGGGCGAGGCATCGGAAGGGGTTTCGGCCCTGGTGCGGGGCGGGGTCGCGTCCCTGAGGGAGGACATCCGCTTCATCCATCTGGGTTCCGGTCGGTTGACTCGAACGAACAGCTCTCCTTTCAGCGGATTCGGGTTCTGGGCAATCCTCTTGTTGCCCATGGCGGCAGTCCTTGGGGCAACCTCATTCCGCTTTCATCAGGACCGCCTGGAGGGCGATCCAGCCTACGCCCGGAGGCGCCGGGCAGGCCGGGTAGCCCATGCCCGGCTGTCGGAGGCGAGGCGAATGGCCAAGAGAGAGGACCCCCGGGCCTTTTACGCTGAGGTGGCCCGGGCGCTGCGGGGCTTCATAGCGGACAAACTCGATCTGGCTGAGGCAGGGATGCAGGAGCGGGATCTGAGTGAAGGGCTGAAACAGGGTGGTGTGTCGGACGCGGTCGTTCAGGACGTGCTGGACTGCCTCTCGCACTGCGATCTCCAGCGGTTCGCACCGACCACGCCGGGGTCCGTGGAAGAGGACCGCTTCCTGAAAAAGGTGGCGGGGGTCATGACGGAACTGAACAGGAAGATGGGAAGATGAAGCCTCCCTTCTTGAGGGCCCTGGTGCTGGTTTCCCTGGTATTCTCAGGCGGTGCGAGCTCCACCGTCCTGGCCCAGGCGGGAGCGGAGTCCGGCGGGAGTTGGGAGGGGCTGATGGCGATGGGGAACACCCGGTACCAGGAGAACGACTTCGCGGGAGCGTTGGAAGCGTACGCGAGCGTTCTGGAAGCGGGCTTGGAGAGCCCGAGCCTCCACTACAACCTCGGGAACAGCTACTTCAAGATAGGCGACCTCGGACGCGCCATTTTGAGCTACGAGAGGGCTCTCCGGCTGAACCCCGGCGATCCGGACATCCGGGCGAACCTGGAATTGGCCCGTTCTCTCACCACGGACGAGATCGAACCCCTGCCGCGTTTCTGGGTCTTTTCGGTTCTCTCCTGGTGGACCAACCTGCTCCCGCGAAGGGTCCTGCTGCTGATCGTCGCCTCGTTGTATGTCCTGGGATCCGCGGGCTTGTGTGCCAGAATCTTGTCCAGGAGTGTCACGCCAGCCCGCATCGGCAACTGGCTGCTCGTGGGAAGCGGATTGGGCCTGCTCCTATTCGGATCTACGCTCCTGGGACGTGCGGGATTGTTCGGCGCAGCCGACTGGGGGATCATCATGGCAGAGGAGGTCTCCGTGCGATCCGCCCCGGCCGCAGAGGACGACCTCACCCTCTTCCGGGTCCATGAGGGCACAAAAGTCAGGCTGGATCAGCGGACGGAGCTCTGGTCGGAGGTCGTGCTCGAGGACGGAAGGGTAGGTTGGGTGCCGTCGGAAGTCTTGGAGATCATTTGAGGGGAGGTAGGACCCGCCCGCCGTCTCTTGAACCCACTACTCCCCCTTTAACCCTGCCTCCAACTCCCCCTCCACCCAGGGGTCATCCTCTACATTCAGTCGGAAGAGGAGAGCTTCCGCCACTTCAAAACCCCCGTCCCCGGGGATGCCGACCCTGTTCAAGATCTGCCCCAACGCCCAGGCGGCGTGGCCTCGCACGAGAGGTTCGGGATCGTCCAGGGCCCGCGCCAAAGCAGGCACCGCGTCCCGGGATCCCCAGTTCCCAAGGGCTACGGCGACATTCCTCAGGAACCCCCTGCGCTTTGCTCTCTTTATCGGACTTGAACTGAACCTGGACCCGAACTCGTCGTCGGACAGCCCCATGAGCTGGACGAGCCCCGGTCCGTCTGTATCGGGGCAACTCCGAAAACCCGCCTCTGAGGACGTCTCGGCGAACTTCCCGTTCCACGGACACACCTCCTGGCAGATATCACAGCCGAAAATTCGGTTGCCTATACCTGGGCGGAGGCCCCTGGGGATGGGCCCTTTCAGCTCGATGGTCAGGTAGGAGATGCAGCGGCGGGCGTCCATGACCGGCGCACCGTTCTGGTCCTTACCCAACAGTGCTCCCGTGGGGCAGGCATCCAGGCAAGCTCGGCATGTTCCGCAATGGTCCGAACCGAACGTGGGGTCCGCCTGTAGTGGAAGGTCCAACAGCAAGACGCCCAGAAAAAAGTATGATCCTCGCTTCGGGTGGATGAGCATGGTGTTCTTCCCGAACCAGCCCAGGCCGGCCAGCCGGCCCAACTCCCTCTCCAGGATGGGTCCGGTGTCCACGTAGGCGAGCCCCCGGACCTTCCCCGCCAAGCGGCGCTTACCGGCCTCGAGATCCAGCCACCTGAGGAGTACCTGGAGGCGCCCTTTTAACAGCTCGTGATAGTCCTCTCCTCGTGCATATCGGGCCACCACCCCCCTCGCCGGATCCCCGGGCACGCCAGGGGAGTCGGGCTGGAAGTAGTTTTGGGTCACCACGACCACCGAACGGACGTCCTCCAGTGTGCCACGAAGGTCATCTCTGCGGGCAACGGAATCCGGTCGAGACAAATACGACATCTCCCCGTGAAACCGTTGGTCGATCCACTCCCGGAAAAAACGGATATGCTCCGAGCGCCTGGGAGCGCAGATTCGCAAATCCTGGAATCCGAGGCGAATCCCCTCTCGACGAAGGTCTCTGACCAATCGGTCCATCAGGTGCCCGAAGGCCTTCCCTCGGCGTCCTCGGCGGCCGGATGGTCGGGCGGACGAACCCTCGTCTGCTGAGTCACCTCGTAATCCCTTTGCTTCCACTGAATCCGAGTACCCTTACGCCAACTGATGATGAAGATGTACAAACCGATCAGCGCTCCGAGCGGATAGAGAAAGCCGTAAAAAGGGTTCGACTTCATCAAGACGGAAGCACTGCACCAAAGGACGACGCTGAGCCCGGTGGTCAAAGCTCCCCAGGACAGGACGATCCCCCCGGTCCCGGTGAGCAGCGCCCAACCGAATACGGCCGGGGGAAGAAGCCACAGGGTCACTCCGGTCAGGAAGGAAAAAGGAAGGATGATGGGCAGCAGCCAGTCGGTCGTGGTTTGGAGTGCTCCCGTGGTGACGTTTTTCGACCAACCTGCCACCAGATCCGGGAGGGACCGGTACATACGGGTTTGCAGCCCTTCCGTGGCCCGCATCACCAGCCTCCATCCTCCCCTCACCAGGACTTGGGCGTATCGGAGATCTTCCACGACCTCCCGGGCCACCGTCTCGTGGCCACCGGAAGACTCATAAGCATCACGGGTGAAGAGAAGATATTGTCCGTTGGCGATGGCGTTTTTCCATTGGTGAGGGGCCTTGGGATTCCCTGCTCTGGGATATCGAGCGGCAAGAAGCATGAAGAACTGCGGCTGGACCACTCGTTCCCAAAACGAACCCATGACCTGACGCCCGACCAAAGTGTACACGTCGGCATCGTCCCTCTCCAATCCGACCACAACCTGTCGGAGAAGTCCCGGGGCGTGGACGGTGTCAGCGTCGGTGAAAAGGAGAATCTTCCCCTCTGCCTGCCGGGCCCCTTGCCAACAGGCCCAAGGTTTTCCGATCCAGCCTTCCGGGGGCCGAGCCCCACGCACGAGCTCTAAACGTGACGCATTCCCGGGAGGAAGCCCTTCGACAATCTCCGCAGTTCTGTCGAGGCTTTCGTCGTCCACGACCAGGATCTCGAAGTCGGGATAATCCAGCGCAGTCAGGGAGGAGACGCACCCCTCTATGTTCACCTCTTCATTCCGTGCCGGTACGATGATGGAGACGAATGGGAGGTCGATGGCCCGATCTCCCTCCGAGGCCGGAATGTCCCTCGGGTTCCGAAAGAAAAGGACCAGATACAGAGCAACAAGAATCCAGGGTAGAGAAAAGAGGATCAGGTTCACCGCAGGCAACCTCCTGGTTGAGCTTCACCCATAGCTTTGCCTCGGACCGGCCCCTGGCGCCAGTCCGACGTACTGCCCTACCCTTGGGGCTCCAGGAAGCCGAAGTCAGCCAGGAAGGGACCATCATGTCACTCTCTCCCCGCGAGTCCCGGGTTGAATTCCCGATCCTACGCACCCACACCTACCTGAACTCCTGCTCATTAGGTGCGTTGTCCCATCGGGCCGAGATGTATCTAGACGAGTTCCTGGGACTCTGGCACACCATGGGAGCATCGGCCTGGTACGAGCATTGGATGGACAAGCTGGCGGTCCTCCGAGGGCAGGTCGAGGCGTTCCTGGGTGGCCCCCGAGGCTCCTTGGCCCTTGTCCCCTCCACCTCTGCAGCCCTATCCACCGTAGCCGAAAGCGTCCAACTCAAGGGGGATCGGAATCGGGTGATCTGCTCCGAACTGGATTTCCCGACCCTGGGATATCAGTGGGCCGTCAAGCCGGACGTCGAAGTGGTGGTCCTTCCCTCTAACGATGGGATCGGGATGGACCCGGACCAGTTCGCCGAGGCTGTGGACGAGCGGACGCTCTTTCTTGCCACCAGCCACGTGTTCTTCACCACAGGCTTCGTGCAGGACCTCCGAACGATTGCCGACATCGCCCACGCTGCCGGCGCGTACTGCCTGATCGACGGGTACCAGGGGGCCGGCCAGATCCCCCTCTCGGTGGCGGAGACGGGAGTCGACTTCTACACGACCGGTCCTCTGAAATGGCTCTGCGGGGGGCCGGGGCTCTCCTATCTCTTCGTTCGCCCTGAGATCATTCCGGAGCTTTACCCACGGATCACCGGGTGGTTCGGAGCCGCCAACGCTTTCGATTTCGACATTCGAGAGTTTCGGCCCCACGGCGATGCTCGGCGATTCGAGATGGGCACCCCGGCTCTCCACACGGTCCATACTGCCCTCGGGGGCCAGGAGATCATCGATGAGGTGGGAATCGAGGCCATCGCACGGCGGAACAGAGAGCTGACGAATTTCCTCGTGGAAGGGTGTGCCGATGCCGGCTTTTCTCTGACCACACCGAGTGATCCAACTCGGCGATCCGCCATCGTCATGATCAAGCACCCGGACCCGCCTGGGGCGGTGGCTCACCTGGCGAATTCGGGGATCATCGTGGACCATCGACCGGGCCATGTGAGGGTGAGCCCCCATTTCTACAACAACGAGGAAGAGATCGCTTTCCTCCTGGGGTCGCTAAAAGGCTTCCCCGGATGAATTCCACAGGCCTATCTTGTCCATGAAGGGCCCCGGGATGCCACTGTTCACACAGGCCTGCCGGGCTGGACTCCAAAATCACCCCGACGCGGAAGAAGCCCGATGAAACCACGCACCAATTCTCTTCTCCTATTCGTCGCCCTCCTCGCCCCCTCAACAATCTGCGCCCAAAGTTTCGGCCTTGGGGCTCGGGCCGGGACGCTGGGGTTCGGCGCGGAAGCAGCTGTGAGTTTTTCTGAAAACTTCGCGGTGCGGGGCGGCCTCGGCTCGTTCTTCTACGAGTACGACGACGAGTACGACGGGGTCGACTACACCATCAGCCCGCCGTCCATGACCGGCACCCTGGGTATCGATGTATATCCCCTGGGGGGATCCTTCCGTTTGATGGCCGGAATCATGTTCCGGGATGGAGACTTCGAAGCCCAGTCAGGAGATCTGGCTCAGGCGGGAAGTGTCGAAATCGGGGATACGGAATACACGGAAGGCGGCACGCTCCTGGGAATCATCTCCACCAAGTCCACCTCACCGTTCCTTGGCTTGGGATTCGGAAACCACACCCAGGGAGGGTTCGGTTTTTTCATCGACTTCGGCGTGGCGTTTGTAGGGGAGGCCAATGTCTCCATCACCGCTGATGGGGAAATCGCCTCGGCGCCCGGCATTCAGCAGGAGTTGGCCAAAGAGGCTCAGAACATCGAGGACGAAACCGGAGGGTACCTCAAGTACTGGCCCATCCTGAACCTGGGGTTGAAGATCCCTTTTAAGTAGGGCATCGTCTCGCGAGAGAGTCCGTGCCCTCCAGTAGCAGTCGCCTACCCAGGGCCTTTAGCCGGCCTCCGGTTCAGCGGAGGCCGGTTCTTTTTCCTCCCAGACCCGGCTGCGTTCTTCTTGGGACCGTCCCAGATAGAACCCGACGGCCATCCATACCCCCATTACCGGCACCGCCACGAAGGCGATTCCAGCCAGAGTAAGACCGATCATCTCCAACCCGGTGATGACCCATCCATTCACGAGGTCACCGCCCCGATAGACGGCCGCATCGATGAAGGCCTTCGACTTATACCGCTCCTCCCGATTCACGACCGTAAACAAGACTTCCCGAGCTGGGCGGGCGATGGAGTATCGGCCGGCGCGATAGAAGATGCTGAAGACGGCGACGACCATGAGGGTCGGATAAAGTCCGAGTCCCAGGTACCCCAAAAGAGCGATGCCGGGCACGATGGCCAGGGCCATTCCTATCCGCAGCCACTTGAGAATGTGGGCCGCCACGAACATCTGGCCGAAGAGAGTGAGAAAGTTGGTCCAGAAATCCAGCCAGCCGTAGAACTCCGTCCTCGCTCCGCGGTCAGGTATGAAGTCCCGAACCAGCGTGCCCTGATGGAAATAGAGTACCGTCGATGCGTAGGTCATCAGGAAGATGAAGGCACCGATGGTCAGGAGGTACGGGGACTTGGCCAAGAGTCTGATTCCGGACCAAGCGTTCCCAGGGACCCGCTCCTTTTCCACCCGTAGCGTTTCTTGGCCCTCCCCGGCCCGACGGTGGAGAAACCATGCGAACCAGGCGGCGAACTCCAGGGGAAGGATGGCAATGAGAAGGAGGACGAAGGTCGGGACCTTGGTGGCCAGAGCCGTGACGACAAGGGACCCAACGAGCCCACCCGCCGAGGAGCCCATGGCGATGAATCCAAATACCCTCTTACCCTGGCGGTTTCGAAACAGGTCGACGATGAAGCCCCAGAACACCGTGACCACAAAGAGGGCAAAGACGCTGGTCCACACATAAAAGACCCTGTCGATCCAGGGGCGGGAGGTAAGGGGAAGGAACTGCAGAGCAACGTAGAAGAGGACCAGGTTGAGCGCGAAGAACCGGTTGGCCAGGGGAATAAAAACGGCTCGGGAAAACCGCGAGACGGCGGAGGAGTAAAGCGGTACAGCCAGCACCATGACAAAGAACACGGCCGTCCAGAGAATCTGGAGGTTGCCGCGGTCTTCGGCGCTGATCTCGTCCCGAACCGGGCGCAGGATGTAGTAGCTGAGGAGGATGCAAAAGCCGTATGCCGTTGCCAGGAGCACCGGAATCCATTCATCGCGCTCAACAGGGATGATCTTCTTGAGGACCTTGAACAGGGGGGTGTCGATCCTATCGGGCATGAGTGGTCCTTCGTGGTATGGCGATGACGGGCCTGGCAGGAGGCCGGAAGACTGCAGAAGATGGCTTATGGGGAAGAGAACGTTGAGGGTGAAGCATGGCCCCAACCCCCGGATTTCTCAAGCCTCGTCCTTTCTGGCCCAACGTAGGCTGTCCCTTGCTTTGTACTTCTCCAGGACTTTGGTGAGGGCCTGATCCAGGTCGATCTTCTGCTCGTTCGCGATGACCAGGAGGACAAACAGGACGTCCGCCAACTCTATCGCCAGATCCTGTTCCGGTTCCTCCGGCTTCTTCGGTTTGGATCCGTACAGATGGTTCAACTCCCTGGCCAACTCGCCCACTTCCTCCATCAGGCGGGCCAGGTTGTCCATGGGGGGCCAGTATCCCTCCTCGAATTGAGAAATCCAGGCGTCGACCCTGGCTTGAGCTTCTTTCAGATCCATTTGGGCTCTCCTCCCTTCCCCTACCCGCTGCGGTGTTTTCCCGCTCCCGCTACGGCGTCAGGACGATTTTCCCGAACACCTGGCCGGCCTCCAGCAACTCGTGGGCTGTCCGGGTTTCCTCGAGAGGAAGAATCGAGTGGATCACCGGCTCCACTTTGCCCTGGAACACGAGGTTCATGGCATTCCTGTAGTCGGCTGGACTTCCCATGGTGGACCCGAGGACGGACAGCTGCTTCCAGAATACGAGTCGAATCTCGGTTGCCCCGGCAGCGCCGGTGGTAGCACCAAACGTCACGAGCCGCCCGCCCACGGCCAGGGCCTTCAGGCAAGCCGGCCAGATGGCCTCCCCCACCGAGTCCAGGACGAGGTCCACCCCCCTCTTCCCCGTGTCTCTGAAGACCTCCCGGCCCCACTCCACCTCGTTGCGGTCATACACGGTCTGGGCCCCAAGCTCCCGAGCCTTGGTCACGTTTTCCCGTCCGCTGGTCACGGCGAACACTTCGGCTCCAGCCAGCCTGGCCATTTGAATGGCGACTGTGGAGACCCCCCCTGAGGCCCCGGTAATCAACACCCTCTCCCCAGTCCGGAGGCCTCCCCGGACCATGAGGGCTCGCCATGCCGTCACCCCTACCAGACTGGCGGCCGCCGCATCCTGGAAGGAAACCGAGTCGGGCACTTCCACCAGATTCTCCGCCGGGACAACACAGTACTCGGCAAAGCCCCCCTGTGTGTGTTCTCCGATCAGGCGCATCTCCTTGGCCGGAAGGGTCGGGCCCGACGGGACATCGTCATACCAGCCGTAATCCAGGGAAGGATCCACCACCACCCTGGTCCCTGGCTCTACGCCGGACACTCCGGGGCCCGCAGCGTCCACCACACCGGCGATGTCCGAACCGCCGATGTGGGGCATGATGATCTCGAAAGGCAGGCCCCGCCTCACCCAGAGATCCAGGTGGTTCATCGCTGCAGCGCGAACCGCAACCCGGACCTCTCCTGGACCGGGGTCGGGGACAGGCACATCGTCCAAATGAACGACTTGCGGGCCACCATGTTCGGCGAAGATCGCAGCTTTCATGTCTCTCTCCTGGATGGTGATTCCGAACGTCCACCCCCCCCCCCC
>JABDNZ010000091.1 GCA_013043565.1 Gemmatimonadota bacterium
GCTCCGACCGGTATCGAAACCCCCCCGTGCAGGTGGAACCGGAGATCGCCCGAGCTGAGAATGTTGTAAAGGGCGCTCACCGTGACGTCCTGAATCCCCGAAGCCTCCGTTTCATAAAAGAGGAAGGCGTTGGGCTGACCTTCGAGGCCCGACAGGTGATCCATGGATTTTTGAGCGAAAACCCCGGTGGCGGTCAGCGTAAACCGGTCTGTCATGCCCAGGAGAAAATCCACTGCGAATCCCTGGGTGACCATCTCGCTGTTGGCCACGTCGAACAGATTCAGAACCTGGTCAACGGTCAGGGAGTCGGTTCCGAAACCCTGCCCGCTCATCCCCGAATAGAGAAACCGGACACCCAGCTGCACGGCCCCTTTGGGCAGGATTCTGCCCTGAGTAATGCTCGCTGGAGCCTCTGCGTCGGCCCGATCAGGGGCCCATTCATGGGGTGGGTCGGTTTGGGCAGCCAGTGGCTGGGAAAGGGCCAAGAGAACTACCAGCGGTAGGGAGCCTACGATCTTGCGAACCATTATCACTTCCTCCGGAGGCACGGGCGCCGGACCGGGAAGCCCGGCTGAAAGTCCAACTCTCAGAGAATTCTTCCTCTTCTACAAGATGCCCCACCCAGGGGGGTTGAAACAAGCCGTTCGTTATTCTCTGGTGTTTCGACGACGATCCACCTTGACCAGGTATATCCCACGAGCCATCCTTGCCGTCCGATTCCTACTCAGGCAGGGAGGGTAAAAGATGAAGGATCCTCTGGTTGGCGTCATCATGGGGTCCCGCTCCGACTGGGAGACCATGAAGCATGCGGTGGACACCCTTGAAGAGTTGGGGATAGCCACGGAACCCCTGGCTTTGTCTGCCCATAGAACTCCCCACGAGGTTGCGGACTGGGCTTCTTCGGCCGAGGACCGGGGGTTCGAGGTGATCATCGCCGCCGCAGGGGGGGCTGCCCACCTCGCCGGCGTGGTGGCTGCCCATACTGTCCTTCCTGTTTTGGGTGTACCGATGAAAGCCTGGTCTCTGGATGGCCTGGACTCCCTTCTGTCCACGGTCCAGATGCCTCGGGGTGTTCCTGTCGGAACACTGGCGATTGGAAAGGCAGGGGCGGTGAACGCCGCCCTCCTGGCTGCCCAGATCCTCGGCAACAAGTACCCGGAGATCCGGGAGTCCTTCCGTGGGGATCGGATGAGCAGAAAGAAGGCTGTGCTCGACGGGATGGACCCCCGGACCTAGTTCTGGCTATACTTCCCGGAAGAGGAACAGAACCGCCCCCGACCACCCATAGCCGGGGGCGGTCCTTTTCGCCCCCCCTGGCAAAGGCCGTGGGACTCGGGCGATGCCAGGAGACTCGGCCGAAGACCAAGGCAGGAATTCAATCATGACAATGTTGGACGAGATTCGACACAGGATCGATGAGGAGATGGGGAGCCTCGATCACGAGCTCACCCGGGAGCTTCCGGAGCGGATTCGGAAGGCTGTGGAGTTGGGCGACCTGCGGGAGAACGCCGAGTACAAGTCAGCGCTCGAACGTCAACAGTTCGTTCAAGCCCGGATGTCCCACCTCTCCCAGCGTCAGTCGGAGCTCTCGCAAATAGACGTTGAGAACCTTCCTGCCGACCGAGTGGGATTCGGGTCCAAGGTGTCGGTCAAGGACCTGGACGGGGGGGAGACTTTCGACTTCACCATCGTCGCAGGGGATTTCCTGGACTTGGATGCCGGCCAGATTTCTTTGGCATCGCCGATCGGGCGAGGGCTGCTGGGTGCTCGTTTGGATGAAAAGGTCAAGGTTTCTCTCCCCATGGGCGAGCGACGTTACCAGGTCGTGAGCCTCCGGACCCTTCCAGAGCAGCTGAGGATGGACTAGCCCTCAAACCAGCGGGCCTTCCACCCAGCCCGGAATGGAGTTTCCCAACCAGTCCCTGAGGTCTCCGACCTCGTCCGGGGTTACCCAATGCCCCATGGGGTATTTCCGGGAGGTCAACCGTCCCCGGGCCTCCTCGATGGCTCTCCAACCTGCCTGGGCAAGGTGGAAGGGAACGGCCGGATCCTGCGTTCCGTGAGCCCAGAAGAGGGGGGTTTGGCCGAGGGCCTCGGGGCCGACTCCGAGGATTTCCCGATTCGGAAGGAAGCCACTCAGCACGACGACTCCAGCCACCCGTCCGGGCCGCGTCAGGGCATAGGAGAGGCTCATGGTCCCCCCTTGTGAAAACCCGCCCAGCACCAGGGGCCCCGGAAGGAATCCCAACGTCTGGGGGAGGCCATCCAGAAAAATCTCCAGGTCGGCCAGACTCTCCCGGAGAGAGTCCGGGTCCGGTCGGTCGTCTCCCAGATACCGGTACCACGCCCATCCCATCCCAAACCCCCAGGGCCCTCCGGGATGAGGCGCCTGGGGAGTCACCAAGGTCCCTCCAGGCGGAAGGACCGGGGCCAAGCCCTGGAGGTCTCCCATATCACTGCCGCGGCCGTGCAGGAGGACCAGAACCGGATCCCCGTCGGTAGCCTTCTCGGGCTTCTTGATCAAGAACTCAAGCATCCTGGACCGCCCCCTCTGCTCTTCGGGCCGGCGTCGGCTCCCGTAGGGGCCGGAGAGCCTCCTGGATCTCCGGCCGGTCCTCTTCCAGCCAGGGGGGAAGCTGGAGCTCCTCGCCCAGGGAATCTGCGGCTTCGTCGGTGGTGAATCCCGGTCCGTCGGTGGCGATCTCCAGGAGCAACCCGTCCGGTGCTCGGAAGTAGATACTCTTGAAGTAACTCCGATCCTGGACGGGGCTGACCTGGATTCCAAGGCCCAAAAGATGATCCCGCCAGGCCAATTGTTGCTCCTCCGAGTCGGCTCGAAAGGCAATGTGATGGGTCTGCCCCGCCCCAGGTCGGGTCCCGCGGGAAGAGTCGGGCCACCCGAAGAGGGTCAGGGAGCTGTAGGGTGATACCTTCTTCCCGTCATAGTGAGCCCAGAAGAAGTGTTCCGTCTTCGCATCGTCCTGATTCAGGGTTTTTTTCACCAACCGCAGGCCCAGGGCCGCCTCATAGAATTCTCCGGCGGCGTGGAGGTCTCGAGTAATTCCAGTGATGTGATGGATTCCCGTCAGCTCCATTGGTCCGGAGATCGAGCGAACAGGGGAGGGATGAGTCCGCTGAGCGATGGCAGCCTCGTCCCTACCTTGGGGTAGGCGTGAGTTGTCCGGAGTAATCAGTGTTTGGCCAAGAGCGTCCAGGGGCTCGTCGAAGGCGTATCCGGGACCTTCGGTGGCGATCTCCAGGACCTGTCCGTCCGGGTCGCTGAAATAGATGCTTTGGAAATAACCCCGATCGTATGGACCTGACACCCGGACCCCTGCGTCGGACAAACGCCGCTTCCACATGAGCTGACCTTCCGCCGTGGAAACACCCAGCGCCAAATGGTGGATTCCCCCGACTCCCCACATCCCCGGGCCGGCTGACGGCCATTCAAAGAACGTCAGGATCGTGCCTGGGGCCCCCTCCCGTGGCCCGAAATACAAATGGTACGACCTGGGGTCATCGAAGTTCACCGTCTGCTTCACCAAAGGCAGCCCGAGGAGATCCCGGTAGAAGGACAAGGTTCTGCTTGCGTCGGTCGACACCATCGTGATGTGGTGGAATCCTTTTGTGATCAGCGGGTCCATAACGCAACTCCCTTGGCTCGAACATGGCGGCAAAAACCGCTCCGGTTACTTACTTCGATCTAAAATAATTGAAACTTTAAGTATTTCAAGGAGTCCTACCAGGAACGGAGTGAGGCTCCTATTCTTTTGTGTCGAAAAACCATCAATCTCGAAGTGAGGAAGACCCATGGCCGCCACGCCCTCCAGCATGCCCCCGCTTGGCATGAAGGCCCCGGATTTCACCCTCCCGGACTATTCCGGGACATCCTTCTCCTTGAATAGCTTCCAGGGGCCGGGGCTTCTGGTGGCCTTCATCTGTTCCCATTGTCCCTTTGTGGTTCACATCAGGAAGGAGTTCGGATCGTTCGCTCGGGAGTATGGGGAAAAAGGCCTCGACGTTGTGGCCATCGTTTCCAACGACCTTGACCAGTACCCCCAGGACGGGCCGGAAGGCATGAGGAGAGAGGCCGAGGAAGGCGGATACGACTTCCCATACCTGTTGGATGAAACCCAGGAGGTCGCAAAAGCGTACCGGGCCGCCTGTACCCCCGATTTCTTCCTTTTCGACAGGGATCGGAAGCTTGCATACAGAGGCCAGTTCGATGGGAGCAGGCCCGGGAACGGCTTACCCGTGACGGGAGAGGACCTCCGATCGGCTGCCCACGCCGTTTTGGCGGGGGGGTCCGTCCCGGAGCCCCATCATTCCAGCATCGGGTGCAACATCAAGTGGAAGCCGGGTAACGCTCCCGACTATTTCGGTTGAGGATCCGGGACCGTTTCGGCAGGGTCCCCGGGCCCCCGAAAAAGGAAAGCGCCACCGGTCAGGCTTCCGGTGGCGCTTTTTCGTTTCTGTCGCAACCCGGCGCGATCACTATGCCGGCGCGAACAGTTTGATCACATCGTTCGGCTTAGGTGCCGTCCTTAATGATCGCTTGCCCGTGCCAGGTTGCACAGAATACTCGGACTAGACAAGGATCACCTCCTTTTCAACAGGGACATTCGGGCGGAGCACCGGCGGGCTCGCTTGGCCCGCGGTCCAATCAAAAGAAGCCACCCTGGACTTCCTTCGATGGCCCAAGCCGAATCTCTTTCGGCCGTTCGGATTGTAAAGCACAAAGGAGCCGTGTGCAAGGAAATATTCGATAGCGACCCTTTGGGCATACAACATCTCGGCCCCTTGGGACAGTTCAGTACCTAGGTGTAGGGGTCAGCCATCGAGGTGTTGGCATCAAGTGATGGGGGAGGGATCCGGTACCTCGGAATCCAGCTCGAAGTCATCGAGCCTTCGAGCGACCCATCTCAGGAGCCAGGCGCTGACCAACAGGGCGATTGCGATCCAGAGAAATCCCCAGAAAATGGTGGGAATCCCCGTCATTTCCGCCAACATCGCCGCGTCCGATCGAAGCTCCGGCCGGGACAGTATATCGCTTTTGATGTCCAGGATCGCATAGAGGGCCGAGGTGAGCCCAAGCCCCAGGAGGAAGAGGCGGTTGGTCCGCTGGGACAGGTATTTTGCCGAGGCGAGAAGGGCCCCTCCGAAAGCGACCCCGAATCCGAGTCCGAACAAGCTTCGAACTTTCCAAATGGTTACGAACAGGACGAACAGCCCTATGGCTCCGATGATTTTCCGGGGCCGTATCCATTTGGAGAATCCGAGCATCACAAAAAGGACCCCCCAGAGCAGGCTCCCCAAATACCCGGCCGACATGGTGATGAAAGGAAGGC
>JABDNZ010000092.1 GCA_013043565.1 Gemmatimonadota bacterium
GCCTTCCCCTCGGTCGCGTGAGTCCTGGCATCGCACTCAGTTCCCAAACGGTTCCAGTGGGTTGTCAAAATCGAAGCCGAAGTGACGGGGATCCTGGCCGATAACGGCGGCCGAAAAAATCTTCAGCACGTAGTCCTTTGTTTGTTCGGGCATGCGATCTTCGTACTCCCGAAGGAAGGTCCAGTAGTTTCGGGAACTCGGGTCTGTGGGGACCTCTGCGAATTCGGCCTGAAAGACGTCCCGGGGGGTGGGAAGACTCTCCAGGCGTGGGGCGACTCTGTGCTCCCCCCAATTGTAGGCAGCCATCACCAACAAGCCGGAAGCCTGGGTAAGGATTCCGTGAAGATCCCGCAGGTAGCGGGCCGCGGCATCCGAAGCCAGGGAAAAATCCTGCCGATCGTCGGCCGGATCGCGTTGAGCTGTTCCGCTCAGGGCGCCTGGGTCCAAACCATACCGCTCCGCAGTGGAGGGAATGAACTGCCACATGCCCTTTGCTCGTCCCCAGCGTGTGTCCGGGCCCACTGCGTCAGCCTTGAAGTCGCTCTCCTGAAGAGCAAGGTAGAAGAACTCAGGGGCCACTCCCTGTCTTCGCATGGCCTCCACGATTCTTCCCGTATAGCCATTCTGATCCGCTCGCTCCAGCCCTTCCTCGAACCGGCTCCGCCCACCCGGGGACAGCCAATACCCTTCGATCTCTTCCAGCACGGCCTGCACGAATCCCCCGCTGACCGCAAACTCGCTTTCCCCAAAAAGACGAGCCGTGCGAAAAATGAGGACTTCCTCCGGGGAGCCCAACCTTCGATATAAGCCCCGGTCACGGACGTATCCGTCGTAGTCGGCCATAACCTCCTGTCGAAGGGAGTCGATCCGGGAGAGCTGCTCTTCCAGCTCGGAAGATCCTGATCCCTCCGCCAGTTGCCGAAGACTCACCAATTGGACCTCGTAGGATTTTATGGTCCGGAAGACCTCGGCGGCTCTTCTGTCCAACACCTGGACCCTGCGTCTCTGATAGACGGCGTAAGTGACCGAGGTCGCCAGCAAGACCAAAACGGCGCCAAGGATCAGGGTGCTCCTCTTCTTCTGTTTTTTCCTGATCCTCTCGTAGGCCACCCGGATCATCCGTGTGTGTTGGCCCGCGGGCTGGTCCGAGCTGGGGTTCAGGTATTTTTCCTCGATATCCGAAAGTGAGAGATCCGGGCCGCCCCCGGTCTGTCGATCGGCCGAGGTGTGTGGAGTGGAACCGGTGTCCGGTGTCGCCGCTCGAGTGGTGGAAGGTGCTCCGGAGGGGTCGACCAGGTTTTGATGACTGCGACGCGGCCCCGGCCAGACTTCCCCGGGAAGGGGGACCAGGTTGATCAGGAGGATTGGTCCCAGTCTTCCCAATCTAAGGCGGTCCCCGTCGTGGAGCTGGGACTGGTCCACCGGTTGTTCGTTCAGGAAGAGGCCGTTGGTGCTTCCCAGATCTCGAATCCACCAGGTCCCGGCATGGGGAGTCGCTTCAGCGTGAAACCGGCTCACCTGGGAGGACGAGGTTTGCACCTGGCAATCGGGGTCCCGTCCAAGTTTGAACGAGCCCGTGAAGGTCAGGTCAATGTCCTCGGCGCCTCCGGCCTCAGATCGGAGGCGAATGGAGGGCGTGTGGCTTCCAAGGTTCACGGGGAATGCCTTCACTTGACCGCGAGGTGGCGACTCTTCTTCGACGGTTAAGGGGAAAGGTGACCATGACGACACTGTAGAACGGTGGGTGCTGGACAGCAACTGGGCTCAGCCGCCCGGGGATCGGAATCCCCGCCTTTTCCACGACCTCATGGGAGCGGAGTTGCTCCTCCTCCTTCCGGCTTTTCACGGGAGGGTTACTTTTTCAGGGTCATTCTCTAACCCTACCGGAAAGACAAACCGCATGGACCGATCAGGCGACGTTTTCTCCAGGGGCGCTTTCCGGGCCTCCCTTCTTCTGCTCCCGTCCCTACTTCTCTTCACGGCCTGTCAGGGCGGCGGCGGGGACGTTGTGGCCGAAGCGCCGGAGACCGAACCACGCATCGTGGCTATCGGGGACCTCCATGGCGACCTGAATGCAGCCCGGGCTGCGCTGCGGTTGGCAGGGGCAATCGGATCGGAAGACGAGTGGGTCGGGGGGGATCTCACGGTGGTTCAAACCGGTGACATTCTGGACCGCGGCGACGACGAATCGGAGATCATGGAGTTGTTCGACAGGCTGAAGGGCGAAGCCGCAGCCGCTGGGGGCGCCGTATATGTCCTGAGTGGGAACCACGAGCTCATGAACGCCTACCTGGATTTCCGATACGTGACCGAGGGTGGATTCGCGGAATTCGAGGGGGAGACCGAGGTGGATCTTTCCGATTCGGTCATGGCCTCACTCGAACCAGCCCATCGGTCTCGAGCTGCGGCCTTTCGACCGGGTGGCTCCTTGGCAAGGAGGGTCGCCGACCAACCGCTGACTTTGGTGCTGGGGGAGACGGTCTTCACCCACGCGGGCGTCCTCCCGCAGCATGTGGACCTGGGTCTCGACCGGATGAATTCCGACGTCCGAGCCTGGTTGCTGGCCCAGGCCCCTCAGCCGGAGTGGATTCGGGGTGACGCGAGTCCGGTGTGGAATCGAGTCTATTCTGGAGAACCGAGCGTTGAGGCGTGTGATACCCTCGAACTGGTGCTCGACAGGCTCGGCTTGGAACGGATGGTCGTTGGCCACACCGTCCAGGATGCGGGTGTGACAGCGTATTGTGGGGGCCGCCTTTGGTGCATTGACGTAGGCTTGGCCGCCCATTACGGCGGTCGCCCAGAGGTGCTGGAGATCAGGGGAGAGGCTGTGAAGTCCTTGCGCTCGGCCTCGACCTCTTATTGATTCGTCCGTCGTTTTTTCACGGCTCCCAGGGCCGATCAGAGAATCACAGAACTGCACAGAGATGACCATGACCGCCGACAACGCACACTGCTTGGTCTGTAAGAGGACCTCCGACGAGATCCCCCTGATCTCGTTTCGCTACCAAGGATCGGATCTTTTCATTTGCCCCCAGCACCTCCCCATTCTTATCCACGACCCGACAAAACTGGCGGAAGTCCTCCCCGGCGCAGACTCCTTCGAGCCCGCAGACCACGAAGACTGAGGTCGGCCGAATCCCCCAGATGTGAAGGAAGGG
>JABDNZ010000095.1 GCA_013043565.1 Gemmatimonadota bacterium
TCCTTCCGGCCCTCATAGCCAGGTAAGGCTCAGGCCATCTCGTTCACATGTCGAGTAATCTGGCCCTTGATCCGCGCCACACGGTTCGGATGAATCAACCGTTTGGTGGCGGCCCGGTCCAGCAGGGCGATGGCCTCTTTCATATACACCTGGGCCGTTTCGGCGGTCTCGGCCTCACGGACCCGGCGAATAGCCGTCCTGATCCGGGACCGGTTTTCCCGGTTCCGAAAGTTGGCGGCTCTGCTGAGCTCCATCCGCTTCTTGGCGCTCTTGATGTTCGGCATCGTATCCTCAAAACAAAGGCAATGGACTGTCGAGCCTCAAAAAATAGCGAAAAACCGGGCAGGATCAACGGGTCGGGCCCAATCCCAGCCGGTCTTCTTTAAAAGGTCCCCCCCTCACCTCCGCGCACCACTTTTGGTTCTCGACATACCATTTCACGGTTTCCTTCAGTCCTTCCTCGAACGTCCGCTGGGGCGACCAGCCGATCTCGCTCTCGATCTTGCTTGGATCCATGGCATACCTGCGGTCGTGCCCGGGCCTGTCCTCAACGAACGTGATGAGATCCCGATAGTTGGGCGACGCGCCTTTCGTCGGGGAGCCTTCGCTGCGGACGGCCGCCAGCTCCGGATTGTCGGCGGCGGGAACCACCTCCTCGAGGACGTCACAGACAGCCTCCACGACCTCCAGGTTCGTAAGCTCGTTCCGGGCCCCGATGGCATACGTCGAGCCGGGGCGGCCCAGCCTCAGGACCCCTGTGATCGCTCTGCAGTGATCATCCACGTGGATCCAGTCCCGGACGTGGGTGCCGTCTCCATAGACCGGAATCTCCTTTCCCGCGAGGGCGTTCAGGGTAGCGACGGGGATGAGCTTTTCCGGGTATTGATAGGGGCCGTAGTTATTGGTGCAGTTCGTGATGATCGTCGGGAGCTGATACGTCTCGTTGTAGGCCCTGACCAGGTGGTCGGCGCTGGCCTTGGTGGCCGAGTAGGGCGAACGGGGCTGGTAGTGAGACTCTTCGGAGAAATGCCCCTCCTCGCCGAGGCTTCCAAAAACCTCATCGGTGGAGACCTGGAGGAACCGAAACCGGTCTCGCTGGATGCCGGAGAGTTTGACCCAGTACCGACTAGCTGCCTCCAACAGCTCGAAGACCCCGACCGTGTTCGACTGAACGAAGTTCCTGGGGCCGTCGATGGACCGGTCGACGTGGCTTTCCGCCGCGAAGTTCACCGCGACCCGCGGGCGGTGGATCTCGAAGAGACGCCGCATCTGGCCTGCATCCACGATGTCGGCCTCGAAGAACTGCACCCGGGGATCGCCCCCAACGTCCTGAATGGTGGCGAGGTTCCCGGCGTAGGTGAGCTTGTCTACGATGAGGATCTGATCGGACGTGGTGGAGAGAATCGACCGGATGTAGTTCGAGCCGATGAATCCGGCCCCTCCCGTAACCAACTGGGTCTCGGTCATTCCGCCCTCCTCGGCCCGGACTCAGTACCGGTAGTGATCCGGCTTGTACGGCCCCTGGATGGGGACCCCGATGTAATCCGCTTGCTCCGGCGTCAGCTCGGTCAGAACGGTCCCGAGCTTGTCCAGGTGCAGGCGGGCCACTTTTTCGTCCAGGATCTTTGGAAGTGTATGGACTTCTGTCCCGTATTTTCCAGTCCCACGGTTCTCCCACAACTCGATCTGCGCGATGGTCTGGTTCGTGAACGAGGCGCTCATGACGAAGCTCGGATGGCCCGTGGCGCACCCCAGGTTCACCAAACGCCCCTTGGCCAAAAGGATGATGGAATGGCCATCGGGCCAGGTGATCTTGTCCACCTGTGGTTTGATCTCGTCCCACTCCAGGTCGTTGAGCCGCGCCACCTCGATCTCCGAATCGAAGTGGCCGATGTTGCAGACGATGGCTCCGTCTTTCATTCGGTCCATGTGCTCCCGAGTGATGACCGAGAGGTTCCCGGTAGCGGTTACGAAGATGTCGCCCCACTCGCAGGCCTCTTCCATGTCCACGACCGGGTATCCTTCCATGGAAGCCTGAAGGGCGTTGATGGGATCGATCTCGGTGACGTAGCAGGTGGCTCCGAGGCCCTTGAAGGACTGGATCGATCCCTTTCCGACGTCCCCATAACCCAGAACCACGCACTTCTTCCCGGCCACCATGATGTCCGTGGCACGCTTCACCGCGTCCACCAGGGACTCCCGGCAGCCGTAGAGGTTGTCGAACTTCGACTTGGTCACCGAGTCGTTCACGTTGATGGCGGGAAACGCCAGCGTCCCCTCCTCGGCCATACGGTAGAGCCGGTGCACGCCCGTGGTGGTCTCTTCACTCACCCCGAAGCACTTCTCGGCCATCCTGCGCCAGAACCGGGGGTCCTCGTCCAGCGTCTCGTTCAGCAGGCGGTCGACGGTTTCGATCTCTTCATTCTCCTTTGAAACCGTGGGCTTCGCCCCGGTGGCCTCATACACGGCCTCCCGCTCGGCCCCCCGGTGAATGAGGAGCGTGGCGTCCCCCCCATCGTCCACGATGAGATCGGGCCCTCCGCCCTCGTGCCGCAGAGCCTCCTTCGTGCACCACCAGTACTCTTCCAGCGTTTCGCCCTTCCACGCGAAGACAGGT
>JABDNZ010000145.1 GCA_013043565.1 Gemmatimonadota bacterium
CCTCAGTTTTCCCAACCGAATCTGTTTCAGATGTGAAACGGTGAAACATCCCCCCAGTTTCATATCTGGAACCTACCGCATTGACCCGGTCGACCTTACGACCTCCTAAACCTTTTCATTACAATAGGTTAGACAACTCCCAATCGATCCTCAAAACCTGGTCCGCGCCTTGCGTTATCTGAGGCCAGATTCATGGAGGTCATTTGTGAGAGTTGCGATACCGCGAATGGGAGAAACGGTGGCACCCTGCTTCGAGTACTGTGCCACGATGGCCATTTTCAACGTTGCCGAATCAGGCGTCGTTGACCAAGTCGACTTCCCACTCCAAAGCCGGGAGCCTTTCGATCGGGTTCGCCTCCTGAGGGATCAGAAGGTGGACACGGTGATCTGTGGCGGGATGCAGGCCTTTTACGAGGACCTGCTCAAGGCCAGTGGATTCCAGGTGATTTCCTGGGTCGAAGGGCTTGTGGACGACCTCCTGGCCCTTTTCATCCGAGGCGAGCTGGTTCCCGGAACCGAGCTCCCCCGGGATTGCGGGCCGGACCTTTTTCCGATGAAAAGAATGACGGAGCACTGACCCTTGGCTACCGCGCAGAAATACAGCTACAACGTTGAACAGAAGGGGTTGGAGGGTTCGGACAAACCCAGGAGGTTCCTGGAAGCTTTCGCTGCCATCCTCCGCCACGGGAACTACCACGTGGCCCTGGATACTTACTCCCGCTTGAGCGCCAAGTGCGGGAGATGTGCCGCCTCTTGCCAGCTATACGAGGCCACCGGCGCGGATGAAGACATCCCTTGTCACCGTTCCGAACTCCTTCTCCGAGTCTACCGGCGGTACTTCACGAACGCCGGTGCGGTGAAGGCCAAACTCTTCGGAGGGTTCACGCTCACGGACGAGTACGTGGACGAGATGGCGGAGTCCTACTACCGCTGTACGGCCTGTCGCCGGTGCAAGGCTACCTGCCCAGTGGGGATCGACCACGCCCTGGTCACGCATCTAGCCCGGTGGATTCTGGCCGAGATCGACCTGATCCCGAGGGCACTCCTGGTGTCTGTGAGAGAGCAGCTGGAAGGGGCCTCTGGAAATACATCGGCCATTCCGGTTCCTGCCCTGAAGGACACCTGCGAGTTCCTGGAAGAAGAGCTGGACGACATCTACAACGTGGACGTCAAATTCCCGTTCGACGAGGAAGGTGCCGAGTATGTGTTCTTCCCCGCCGTTTCGGACTTCATCATGGAAGCGGACACCCTCATGGGGAACGCCGCGGTCATGCATACCACCGGGGGATCATGGACCATCGGTACCGGGAACTTCGACGGGATCAACTACGGTCTGTTCTACTCCGACCGGATGATGGAGAAGATCGTAGGGAACGTCGTGGACGAAGTGAAGCGGCTCAAGGGCAAGAAGATCCTCATCGGGGAGTGCGGCCATGCCACCCGATCGGCGTGGTATGTGCCGACCTTCGGTGGCCCCGATGCCCCCGAAGTCGTGAATTGCATCGAGTACGCCTACGAACAGTTCAAAGCAGGGAAGATCCCCCTCAAGGCCGAGAAGATCCCGGAGCGGGTCACCTACCACGATCCGTGCAACATCGCTCGTTCCGGGAGGATCGTCGACCAACCCAGGGAGATCCTGAGAGCCATCTGTGCCGACTACGTGGAGATGACCCCGAGCGGCACGGAGAACTATTGCTGTGGCGGTGGCGGTGGCACGGTCTCCATCGACGAGATCCGTGAATTCAGGACTGGGCCCTTAGGGAAGCGAAAGGCCGAGCAGATCCGGGCCACCGGGGCACAGATCGTCATCTCTCCCTGCGCCAACTGCAAGAAACAACTGAAGGAGCTCTGCCAGGACAACGGCATGGAGGAAGTGGAGGTCATGGGACTCCACGACCTGCTCCTCCGCGTCATTGACTTCGGGGAATGGGAAAACCCCCCGCAGTCTGAAGGCGTCGCGGCGGATTGACCGGAACGGAAGGATGGAATGATCGATATGGATGTATGGCTTGAATGGGCCATGGGGCCCCTCTTCTGGACGGCGATGGCCTTCATGGTGTTGGGCCTGATTCGCCACGTGGGTCTCACGCTCTGGGAGAGCGTACGGGCCTATCGACGGGCGGGGGACAAGGACTTTCCGGTAGGTAAGCTTGTCGGCAGCACCCTTCACTGGCTGGTTCCCGTCGGGAAGGTCAGGAACAGGGGGCTCTTCAGCCTCACGACGGTCTTGTTCCATGCGGGGATCATCCTGGTTCCCCTCTTCCTTGCCGGGCATATCCAGCTTTGGCGAGAGGGGGTCGGGATCGGTTGGCCTGCTTTGCCGAACGGCTTGTCGACCACGCTTACCTGGGTAGTCATAGCCAGCGCGGTCGCCCTCGTGGTACAGCGGGTCGGGGCCAAGGACAGCCGTGCCCTCAGCCGGTTCCAGGACTATGCACTACCCCTTTTCATCGTTGTCCCCTTCCTGACCGGGTTCCTCGTCATGCACCCCGCCTGGAACCCCTTCGGTAGGGACGGCGTCCTTCTCGCACATGTCCTGAGCGCCGACTTGCTGATCTTTCTGGTTCCACTCACCAAGCTCAGCCACATGATCCTCATGCCTTTTACCCAGCTCGTGTCCGAGCTTGCCTGGCACTTCCCTGAGGACGCGGGGAGTCGGGTGGGCGTCACTCTGGGCAAAGAAAACGAGCCGATCTGACCATGTCTGCCGCGATTCTCATAGACGTCACCAAGTGTGTCGGTTGCGAGGAATGTGTCCTTGCCTGCAAGGAAGAGAACGATCTGGGTCCGGACAGACTCCGGCCGGGCCAGCAGGCTGTGGACGGCCTTTCTGCCACCCGGTTCTCCACCATCCTCCGCTACCCTGACGATCACTTCGTCCGGCAACAGTGTCGCCACTGCCTGGAGCCGGCTTGCGTCAGCGCGTGCCTGGTGGGGGCCATGCAGAAGACCCCCGAGGGTCCGGTCATCTACGACTCGGACCTCTGCATGGGCTGTCGCTACTGCCTGGTGGCGTGCCCCTACGGGATCCCCCGATACGAGTGGGATGAGGCGGCTCCCCTGGTGAAGAAATGCACGCTGTGCGACCACCGCCTTGCCGAGGGTAGGGAGCCGGCTTGTGTCGAGGCCTGCCCGGAAGAAGCTCTGATATTCGGGGATCGGGAGGACCTCCTGGTCGAGGCCCGCCGCAGGATTTCGGAAAACCCCGGGACCTATCTGGATCATATCTACGGTGAAAAGGAGGTGGGGGGCACTTCGGTGCTCTACCTGTCCGATATCTCCCTCGGGTTCCTGGGATGGGCCGAGAACCTGGGGGACGGCGACCTTCCTCATCTCACCCACGCAGCTCTGAAGAAAGTGCCCTGGACGGTTCTCGGGATGGGGAGCCTCATGGGCGGGGTCTACTGGGTAATCAACCGACGTATGAGGCTGGCCGCACGGGCGGCGGACGACGCCAAAACGTCTGGCCGGGTGGCGGAGGTCCTGTCTCCGGAACAGGAGGGTGCCTCCCAGGCCCCGCCATCCGAGCAGGCGGAAGGGGGGCAGAGTCATGAGTAACCGACTGCGAGCTCTGAAGACGGTTCTATGGGGCCTGGTGGGAGTGCTGGTTTCCGTGTCGGTCGTCCGGTTCGTTCACGGACTCGGCGCGGTGACGAACCTCTCCGACGCGGCCCCCTGGGGACTCTGGATCGGCTTCGACGTGATGTCGGGTGTGGCCCTGGCAGCTGGTGGGTTCGTTTTAGCTGCTACGGTCTACATTTTTGGCCTGGAGCGGTACCGGCCCTTCGTCCGGGCCGCCATCCTGACCGCCCTTCTCGGCTATGTCCTGGTGGCAGCGGGGCTTCTGTACGACCTGGGGCTGCCCTGGCGAATCTGGCACCCCATAGTGAACTGGCAGTACCACTCGGTCCTCTTCGAAGTAGCCGCGTGCGTGATCATATATCTGAACGTGCTGATACTGGAGTTCCTTCCCGTGGTCCTGGAGCACCGGTTCTTCCATGGCGCGTTCTTCCAGGGCGTGCTGAAGTTCCTGAAGAAGGTCACGATCCCGCTGGTCATTGCCGGCATCGTGCTTTCCACCCTTCACCAGTCGTCCCTGGGTTCCCTCTTCCTCATCACTCCGTTCAGGCTCCATCCCCTCTGGTATTCGCCTCTCATCTACGTCCAGTTCTTCATCTCTGCGGTTGCCCTGGGTCTGATGACGGTGGTGCTGGAATCTCTGTTCTCCAACTACTTCCTGGGCCACAAACTCCATAAACGGGAGATCTCGGGTCTCGGGCTGGCGGCTTCGGTAGTCCTCTGGGTTTACGTGGCGCTGAGAGTTGGTGACCTCTTCGTTCGGGGTGTCCTCCCGTCGGCGTTGGACGGCTCCTGGCAGAGCGGACTTTTTGCGGCTGAGTTGGCTTTCAGCGCGGTGATTCCAGCGGCCCTCATGCTCGTAAAACCAATCAGACGGAGCATCGTAGGCGTGGGTGTCGCGGGGTCCATGGTGGTGCTGGGAATGGTCTGGCACCGACTGGATGTGTCCATTGTAGCCTTCGCCCGACCCGAGGGTATGGCGTACTTCCCCTCCTGGGAGGAGTTCGCCGTGAGTTTCGGCCTGGTGGCCGGGGGGATCCTCATCTTCCTCTTTTTCGTCGAGAATCTGAACGTTTTCGACGACGTAAAAGGCCACCCACCCGAAGAGCACCTGGCTTTCCAAGCGGAGGCCACCGTTTCTTTCCTGCCAGGCCCCCTGGGCATCCCCCGGCGCTACTCTGTAGCTGCCCTGTCTGGGGGGATCCTGGCACTCCTGTTTCTCCCGGTCGGTGGCGTAAAACCCACGCCGGTCCCGGTCCAGGGGCCCAGGAGCGTGGCGGCGTTCATCAGCCCCGCTTCCGAGGGTGGAACTCGTGACTTGGCGTTGGTGGGGTCCGGCGGTCTGCAGCCGACCCGCGTTCTGATGCTCGATGCCAATCGAGACGGGGATGTTGTCCTATTCGACCATGACGACCACGCGGCCAGGCTCGGGGGCGAGCGGTCCTGTGAGACTTGTCATCACCTTACGAAGCCTTTGGATGAGAATACCTCCTGCTTTGAATGTCACACCGACATGTATGAACCCCGCCCGGTGTTCGATCACGAGGTCCATTCCGTGCAACTCGGTGGGGCGGAGGGATGCGTTCAGTGCCACGGCGATGGCTCGAAGGTGAAGAGCTACGAGACCGTCACCGAATGCACGGAATGTCATCAGAACGAGATTGCTTCCCGGGCGTTCATCAACCGTCCAGAGGACCGATGGGGGAATGCGGTCGGGTATATGGATGCCATGCACTCCCTCTGTATCGAGTGTCACGAAAGAGAGGCCCTCACTGCCCCTGCTCGGGCTCCTGAGAATCTCAATCAGTGCATGACCTGCCATGACGTCGACTGGCGGGAGGACGTTCGGAGACTGATGCCCCACCTGTCCCGCCTGGACAGGGTGGTTTCGGGTTCCGTGCCCGCTGCCGCCCAACCGGGAGCTGGCGGATGACCCCCAACCACCTGGCCCGTATCGAGGAGATCCAGGAGTGGCTCAGGGGCCATCTGTTCGATCAGGTGCCCATGGCCATCAGCATCATCGATCGGGACTACAACATCGTCGATGCGAATCCTCAATTCGAGAAGAGTTATGGGCGGTGGCGGGGGCGCCCGTGTTACGAGGTCTACAAGGACCGACGAGAACCGTGCATAGAGTGCGCGGCGCTGAGGACGTTCGAGGATGGGAGGGTCCGAATAAGGGAGGAAAAGGGTAGGGTGGAAAGCGGGAATCCAATGGACTACCTGGTTCATATGGTTCCGGTCCGGGGCCCTCTCGGGAAGATCAGGTTCATCGTGGAGATGTCCACCGACATCACCGAGGTGAAGAAGCTGGAGGCAGAAAAGAGGGAGGCCGAGCGGTTGGCGGCCGTGGGGGAAACGGTGGCTGGCATCGCCCACGGAATAAAGAATGTCCTCATGGGTTTGGAGGGCGGAATGTATGCAGTGAATACCGGCATTGAGATGGCCGACGACGCCCGGATCGCCAGGGGCTGGATCACGCTCGAGGAAAACGTCCAGCGGATTTCGGAGTTCGTGAAGGAGTTCCTGGATTTTGCCAAGGGAAGGAAAACCAAGGTCGCTCTTGTGGATCCCAACGTCCCAGCCCAGGAGGTCTCGGATCTTTTCCGCGAGAGGGCTGCCCAGGCCGGCGTGCGGTTGGATGTCGACCTGGAAGAGGGTCTTGCCGAGGCCGCACTGGACCAGGATGCCATCCACTCCTGCCTCTCCAATTTGGTCTCAAACGCCATCGACGCCTGTATGGTTGCCGAACAGACCAGGGACTTCGTGGTGACCCTGTCTTCCCGTGAGGAAAACGGAGTTCTGATTTACGAGGTGTCCGACAACGGGTTGGGGATGGACTACGAAATCAGCAAGAAAGTCTTTTCGAAGTTTTTCACCACGAAAGGCTCGGATCGGGGCACGGGGTTAGGCCTGCTGACCAGTAAGCGGATGATTCACCAGCACGGAGGCCAGATCTCTTTCACCTCCACGGAGGGCGAAGGATCGACCTTCAGAATAGATCTGCCCAGGGGGGCGCTGCCGAAGCCGGAAGCCGAAGACGAAATGGAAGAAGTAGAAGTTCGCTCCCATAGGACTGAAGAGGTGACGCCATGACTCGACCCCAGGACAAGACGGTTCTGGTGGTGGACGACGAACCGAACGTGAGGCAGTACCTGGCTCAGATTCTCTTGGATGCTGGCTTCAACGTGATCCAGGCCGGGGATGGAGTGGAAGCATTGGAGATCGTTCGGGAGGATCCTCCGGACTTCATCTCCCTGGATCTGGTCATGCCCCGGAAGAGCGGGCACAAGCTTCTCTATGAGCTCCGGAAGGATCGGAAGCTGTCCCAGATCCCAGTGCTGATCGTGACGGCCCACGCCCGGGATGAACTTGGTCAGGGTGACTTGCAGGACATCATGGACAACATGGCCCTTTCCGGGCCAGGGGTTCACCTGGAGAAGCCGGTGAAACCCTTGAGTTATGTCCGGGCAGTCCAGCGCGCCCTCGGGATCGAAGAAACGCCGGAGGACGAAGACAGGATCTCTTTGCAGGAAGAGCTCCAGAACGCCCTGCCGGATGCCGAGCCCCATGCCCTGCGTCGGGCCTTGGAGGCTTTGAAAAAACAAGGAAAACTCTGATGAAAAAGAAAATCCTCATCGTGGATGATGAGCCGGCGATCGTGAGCTACCTGGAGATGGTCCTTCAAGACCAGGGTTTCGATACGCTTACGGCCGGGAATGGGAATGAGGCTCTAGAGGCCGTCCGGAAAAACCGGCCGGACCTGGTCACCCTCGATATCACCATGCCCGAGGCCTCGGGGACCCGGTTCTACAAGGAGATGAGAACGGATCCGGAGCTCTCCCAGATACCCGTGATCATCGTCACCGCCGTGACCGGCCTCGGTGGCGACAAGTACGCCTACGAGAAGTTCATCAGCAACCGGCGCCTGGTGCCGGCCCCTGAGGCTTTTTTCCCCAAGCCTATAGATCGGGAAGCCTTCATCCAGGCTGTGAACGGGCTCTTAGCCGCCTGATTCCGGAAGGGGAAATGCCTTTCTTTGCCAGGGACCCCCTCGGTCGATGGGGCCCATCTGGCCCGCCTGCCCCCACGGGGTTGGGTCAGGATATCCCCACTTAACCTTCTAAAATTAATTAAGTTTAAAGTGTTATAGTCCTGGAGGCCGGTTTTCGGCCCCGCATTTCCCCTTTCTGTTCGTTGGAATATGTGGTCGAAATGGCCCAATAATTGCCATGATATGTTAGGATTTTGGGCGTTTTCGTTGTTTCAACAGAGAGGACCAATGTCCGCCTCAACACTGATTCTGCTCTCTTATGGGTTGCTGGCCATATTTGTGGTGTTTTTTGTCCTGAAGTCCCTGAAGATGGCCCGGATGCCGGTCCACCTGAGGTGGGAGCTTTCCCCTGTCCCCCATGAAAAGGGGAGAGGGCATTACGGGGGTTCGTACCTTGAAACGGCTGAATGGTGGAAGAAGCCTCGGGAAGTTGACCATGTTTCCGAGGGCATCTACATGTTCAAAGAGATTCTCTTCCTGAAGGCCCTTTTCGAGCACAAGAGGAGCCTCTGGTGGTTTTCCTTCCCGTTCCACTTCGGGATGTACTTGCTGATCGGGGCCGTGGTGTTGTTGGTCCTGGGGGCCGTGGGAACGGTCACCGGCCTGGTGAGCTCGGAGATGTGGTTGTTTGGCCGCGGTTTCCCCTTGCTGGCTGGAGCGGGCTATACGCTTGGTCTTCTGGGAGCGGTGGGTCTGTTCCTCACTCGGATTCTGGAAAAGGGAATGGCCAACTCCACGACCAACGCCACCTACTTCAACGTTCTGTTGCTCGGAACGCTGTTCGGGACGGGCCTGTGGTCGGCTCTTACCGTCGCGGACTTCTCCGGGCAGACCCTGGGATTTATGGGGGCCCTCTTCACGGCAGACATGTCCGTGGAGTTGGCTGGGATTCTGAAGGCACATTTCCTCCTGGCTTTTGTATTCCTGGCCTATCTGCCCTTCACCCAGATGATGCACTTCGTGGCGAAGTATTTCACCTACCACGAAGTCAGGTGGGACGACAAACCCATGGAGCCCGGCGGGAAGATGGAGAAGGAACTCATTGAGCTGCTCGGGCAATCACCTACCTGGGCCGGGGCCCACGTGAGGGCCGACGGGAAGAAAACCTGGGTGGACATCGCCACCGACACCGGCGAGCAGGAGGCCGAAAAATGAGCGACAAGGTTCGCGTGAAGGATATCGGGAAAAAGGAGCTTCCTATGCTTTCGGAAGTTCGCCCTGAGGAGTTGATTCCCCTCCCGCCTCCGTACGATAAGCCGGAGGAACTCCCGGGTTTCAAGCAGATCGCTGACGACAAGAAGGAAAGGGTCGTCTGCAACCTGGATGGCGTAATCGCGGCTGCCATGCCCCACCCGGAAACCCCCGAGGAGGAGCAGAAGTACGTCGACATGTTCGTGGACGGGTTGAAGAAACTTCTCTCCAAAGAGAACAACTGGACCTTCCTTCAGCCCCTCACCTTGTCTCTGGAAAACTGCCTCGGGTGTCAGACGTGTGCCGATGCCTGCCACGTATTCGAGGCAACAGGGGGGAAGGAGATCTATCGGCCCACGTACCGGTCAGAGGTGTGGCGTCGCCTGGTCAACAAGTATGTGAAACCCGGTGGGAAGTTCCTGGCTCCGCTGAAGGGTGCGGACATCGACCTGAACTGGACCACCATCACCCGCCTCTACGAGCTGGCCTACCGGTGTAACCTCTGCCGACGATGCGCCCAGGTCTGCCCTGTCGGCGTGGACAACGGACTCATCGCCCACGAGCTGCGGAAGCTCTTCAGCCAGGAGCTGGGGTGGGCACCCACGGAGCTCCACGAGAAGGGTACCGTCCTTCAACTGGACGTGGGCTCCTCCACCGGGATGAACCCTGTGGTGGTGAAGGACAACATCGAGTTCATCGACGAAGACATGACGGACGAGACGGGAATTGAGACCGTCACCCCGTTCGACAAGGAGGACTCTGACGTACTCCTGATTCACAATGCAGGTGAAATGCTGGCCTGGCCCGAGAATCCCGGGGCCTTTGCCATCATTTTGAACGCTGCGGGAATCGACTGGACCCTGTCCTCGGACGAAGTGGGTTACGACGGGGTCAACTACGGCCTCTTCTACGATGACGTCCAGCTGGCCCGCGTGGCGGTGAAGCACTCTCAGACCGCCAAGAAGCTGAATGCCAAGCGGATCGTCATGGGCGAGTGCGGACATCAGCACAAGGCGCTGGTGACCATCGCCGATAGGGTGTTGGTCGGCGATCTGGCCGTAAAGCGGGAAAGCTTCCTCCCCCTACTGGAGGAGATCGTCTTCAGTGGGAAGATCGAGTTCGATCCATCGAAAAACGACTTTCCCGTAACCCTCCATGACCCCTGTAACATCGTCAGGAACCTGGGAATCGTGGAACCGCAGCGGCGGATCCTCCGGTACCTCTGTCCTCAGTTCCGCGAGATGACCCCCCACGGCGTCGACAACTATTGCTGTGGTGGCGGGAGCGGGTTCGCCATCATGTCTGGCAACAACTATGAGGACTGGCGAAACAACGTCAGCGGTCGCGTGAAGTTCAAGCAGATCATCGACGCCTTCCAGGACCAGCCTGGGCCCGAGGTGAAAAAATACCTCTGCGCTCCCTGCTCGAACTGCAAAGGGCAGATTCGCGACATGCTGAAATACTATGGCGCCCTGGAGAAGAGCGGCATCATGTACGGCGGTCTGGTGGAGCTCATCGTGAACGCCATGGTGGACGTGAAAGAGCCCTTCATCAAGTGGGAGATGTACTAGAAGCGCCGCACCCTTCTGAGGCTCTGAGTCCTTCGCCAAAGCGGGAAAAAAGAGCCCGGCCACCGATCAGGTGGCCGGGCCTTTTGCTTTCCTGCGGCCTTGCGCGGCCGGGAGGTAGGTGGACCGCCATGGGCGGCGGACCCTTCAGGCCGGCTTGCTCTCCGCCCCGGGGGCCAGTTCGAGCATCGATCCCCGAACGACCTCCTCGATCCGGTCGCACACCTGAGGCTTTTCGAGCATGCTCACCACGAGCCGGTGCCTGGGCCGTTGAAGCATCCTCCCCATTGAATCCGGAGGAATCGCCAGAATCACTCGGATATGGGGCAGGCGGGGGTCGGCTGCGATGGAGTCTAGGAGGCCAAACCCCTGGTCTGGGAGCCCCTCGAGGTCGATGATGGCGATCTCAGGCCTGAATTCCTGCACCAGGGCGCTGGCTTCGTAACCGTTTCGGGCGAATCTCAGGGAAACCGAGTCGTCTCCGGTCCATTCGATCCGGTTGACCAGTTCATCGTCGCTGCTGATCAACAAGACCTGAGTGCTCATGCCCTGGATGCGTCGAAAATACACGCAATCTTCACAGGACCCCTCGCAGAACTCATGGGCATGGCCGATATCCGAGTCCAGGCCCGCCATGAGGAAGCAGCGGGTGGCCTTGACTCTATACACCACGCACTGGCGGCAAGCGTCCCGGACCTCCCCGTCGCCGGAAAGAAATTCCCAACAGGAGACTTCCTCGGAATCCTCTTTTGTCCCGTCATGGGACGGAATGGGCGGGAACTTCTCGGGCGCTGTGAGTGCACTGTTCGGCTGCCCGAAGCCGGCCATGAAAGGTTCCAGGTCCGGAAGGGCCACCCGGTAGTGTCCACCAGCCGTACGAGTGGCTGCCAGGCGGCCTTTTTTTATCCATTTGAGGACCGTGTCCGGGGTGACTGCGCAAAGTTTGGCCGCCTGCCCGGTGGTCAACAGATCTGCCCTCTCCGTTGCCATGTCTCTGACGCCTCGATCCCTGTATCTGGTGGGGTGGGTGGGGTCCTTCGGCGATGAAACCCACTTTTCCTGCTCTTCCTGCCAATCTCGTGCCAGATTAGGGAAGTTTTTGGGATTATTGAGTTCGGCCCCCGTCCGATACCGTGGAATTCTCGAAATATAACCAAAACACATAGTCAGGAATGGATTTTGCTATGGAAAACCCATTAATCGTCGGGGAAAAACCTCGAAACCCTCAGGGAAAGCGGCGAAATCTGGTTGCGAGGTCTTCCGTCCGGAAATACAGTGGGAAAAGTCCTTCATTTCAGACCTAAGGGAGATGGGAGAGCCCATATGGAAGCAGCGGTCGCGTTCGACCCCCAAATCACCCTCGGAAACACCGTCGTTAGGCTCGTCAAAGGTGACATCACTGAGCTCGAAGTCGACGCGTTTGTGTTTTATGCCCAACACGACCTGGCGCTGGGTTCCGGGTTCGGGGGGATGATCGGCCTTCGTGGCGGGGCTTCGATCCAGAAGGAATTGGACGAAATGGCCCCGGTGGGCCATTTGGAAGCCGTGGTATCCGGGGCTGGGAAACTCAAGGCTGAATACATCATTCACGCCGTAGGGCCCAGGTTCCGTGAGGACAACATCGAGACCAAACTTTCCACCACCATGGAGAACTGCCTCCTGAGGGCCGAGGAGAAGGGACTCAACACCCTGGCATTCCCCGCCATGGGTGCCGGCTACTACGGAATCCCGGCTGCCGTTTCTGCCACGGTGATGCGCGCGGCCCTAGAGGCCCATCTGAGTGAAGAGTCGGGGTTGGAGGAAGTGATTGTCTGCGTCCTCGACACCCCCCAGTTCAATGCCTTCGAAGCTGCCTTCAAAGCCGCGTCACACGGCGCGTTTCCGGCACAGAGTTGATCGGGAGAGCCAACAACATGCATGAAGAAAGCGCTCTACTCCAATTTGCACATACCCTCCACTGGTACGCCCTGGCGTTCATGGGGGTGGTTTACATACTCCGCGTCACCTGGTTTGTCCGACGGTTCAAGGCCGGTGGCGAGAGGCAGGCAGCCACAGGAATCCCCGGAATGACTACACCCTCCAAGGGCGTGGTCTACTCTCTGGGTAACATCGTCATGCCGTGGGCCATGGAGAGCAGCAGGAAGAACCCGCTTTTCTACGTCCAGTTCGTGGCCTTCCATCTCGGAGTCACCTCGGCGATCCTGCTCCTCTTCATCATCCCCCTTGCTCCGGGGATCTTGGAGAACCAGGCAGTCGTCTGGACCCTGCAGGCACTCATCGGAGCTTCCTTTCTGGTGGGCATGGGCCGGATTCTCCGGAGGTTCGGGAACAAGCACATGAGAGCTATCAGCTCTCCCGACGACTACTTCTCCCTCATCCTACTCACCGCCTGGTTCTTCTTCGCCTTCCTGGCGGTTCCGAACTCGACCGCAAACGGTGAGTGGCATCTGTTGGGCTATTTTTTCTTGGCGTCATTCTTCCTTTTCTACGTCCCCTTCAGCAAGATCTCTCACTACCTCTACTACCCGTTCACCCGGTACTACATCGGGAAGAGTCTGGGGCACCGCGGGGTGTTCCCAATCATTCGTGATCCGGCCCGCGGATAGCCAGAGGAGAGAAGAGAGAAACCGATGAAAAAAACCTCAGAGAAATCCGATAAAGCTCAAAAAGTCATCGACCGGATGGGGCAGAAGCTCAATCGGCAGATGGCCGGCTCTCTGCTGGCATGCGTCCACTGCGGCATGTGCACAGAGTCCTGCCACTACGTTTTGGCTAACCCCGACGATCCTACCTATGCGCCGGCATACAAAGCCGACCGCATCCGAAAGATCTTCAAACGACACTTCGACTGGACGGGCCGAGTGCTCCCCAAGTGGGTGGGGGCCGCCACGGTCAATACGGATGAGGATCTGGAGGAGTTGAAAGACATCGTCTTCGGGAAATGCACCAACTGTAGGCGATGCACGATCAACTGCCCCATGGGCGTGGACTACGCCACGTTCAACCGCATGGCCCGAGGCCTGTTGGTGTCTGTGGGTGTGATGCCCGAAGGCGTGGCCGTGGTAAGTAAGGACCAATGGGAGACGGGTAACCAGATGGGTGTCCTGAAAGAGGATTACCTGGATACCCTGGAATGGATGGAAGAAGAGCTCCAGGAGGAGCTCGAAGATCCCACGGTGAAGATCCCCGTGGACGTACCTGATTGCGAGGTCGTGTACTCCATCAATCCGCGTGAAGTGAAGTACGATCCGCGAAGCATCGCCGATGCGGCCAAAATCTTCCATGTAGCTGGCGAGAGCTGGACCATGCCCAGCGAGGGCTGGGACATGACGAACTTTGGTCTTTTCTCGGGAGACGATGACCTGGGTGGATCGGTGGCCGGTCGTTTGTACGAGAGTGTGGAGGAGCTCAACGGTAAGAAGCTGGTTATCTCCGAGTGCGGGCATGGATTCCGGTCCACACGATGTGAAGGGCCCAACTGGGCCAAGGCCGACGTTCCCTTCGTGATGGAAAGCTCCGTCAACACCATGCTCCGGTATATCAAGGAGGGCCGGATCAAGGTGGACAAGAGCAAGAATCCGGAGCCTGTGACGTTCCACGACTCCTGCAATAACGCCAGAAGCTGCGGCTTGTTCGAGGAGCCCCGGGAGCTTCTCAACCTCGTTTGTGAGAACTTCCAGGAGATGTATCCCAACCGGTCCGAGAACTACTGCTGCACCGGTGGGGGCGGGGCCATGTCCATGTCTGAGTACACACCCAACCGTCTGAAATCAGGGGTGGTGAAGGCCAACCAGCTGAAAGAGACGGGGGCCGCGTATGTCGTGACCTCCTGCCACAACTGTGTCGACGGGCTTGGCGACGTGATCAAGCACTATGAGATCGACATGAAGGTGACCCAGTTGGTGAATCTCGTGGCCAACGCCCTCGTCATCGACGAACCGGTGGCCGTCCCGGTGGAGGCACCAGCAGAGCCGGAGGTGGTGGAGGAGATTCCGGTGCCGGTGGAGGAGGTTCCGGTCCCAGTGGGTGTCGCGGCAGAAGCGGAAGACTTGCCGTTGGCCGGTCGCCGAATCCTCGTGGCGGACGACGAGCCGGACCAGTTGGAGTTCATCTCCATGGTCCTGGAGGACAACGGAGCCGAAATCCTCACAGCAGAAACCGGAGACGAGGTTCTGGAAGTGGCTCGGAGGGAGAAACCCGACGTCCTCACCTTGGACCTCCACATGCCGGGCAAGGATGTGGGAGAGGTCTTCGAGCTCATTCGAAAAGACCCGGAGCTGGCGGATCTGAAGATCTGCATCATCACCGGAAAGCCGGAGCTCAGGAAGCTGATCTACGACCGCTCCGTGAGGCCGCCCGAGGGTTACGTCGACAAGCCGGTGGACGAGAAGCGGCTTCTCCTGAACGTCAAGAAGGTCCTGGAGGTCGTTCATCAGGACGCCTAGATCGGGGTTCCCATCAGGGCGGGTTTTCGAATGCACAGAAGGAGATGGATTCCCCCTTCGCCGGCTGGCGGGGGGGGGATTCGGTGATTCTATGGGGCGCCGTGACCGTGGCCTCGGGAGGGTGCAATGAAACTGGACTATGAGACCATTTTCGAGGAGATGCCCTGTTTCCTCTCCGTCCAGGACCGGGAATTCAAGATCGTGCGTGCCAACGCACGGTTCCGGAAACATTTCGGGGAGTTCGAAGGTCGATACTGCTACCAGGTCTATAAACAGAGATCCGAACGATGTGAGGTTTGCCCGGTGGCCAGGACTTTCCGGGATGGAGAGAAGCATGAAAGCGAGGAAGAGATCACGACGCTCTCCGGCGAAACCCTCTCCGTCTTGGTACGATCCAAGCCTATCTACAACGAAGGGGGCGAGATCATCGCTGCGATGGAGATGTCCACGGACATCACCCATATCAAAAACCTCCAGAAGCTCCTGAGAGCCAGCCAGAAACGGTACCACACTCTCTTTGACGAAGTCCCTTGCTACATCTCCATCCAGGACCAGGATCTCAACATCATCGAAGCGAACAAGGCCTTCATCGAGGACTTCGGGAGAGCGTTGGGATCCAGGTGTTATGAGGCCTACAAGCATCGCAACACCCCATGTGAGCCCTGTCCGGTTCAGCAAACTCTGGCTGACGGCATCTCTCACACCCGAGAGGAGGTAGTGACCTCTCGCCACGGGAATAGGAAGAATGTCCTCGTGACCACCGCTCCGATCAGGGAGAACGGTGAACTCACCGCGGTGATGGAGATGAGCGCCGACATTACGCCGATTAGGGATCTGGAGGATCGGCTTACCCAGCTGGGCCTACTCATTGGCTCCGTATCACACAGCCTGAAAGGCCTTCTAAACGGGTTGAGCGGCGGGATGTACCTGGTGAACTCGGGGTTCAAGAAGGACGATAAGAGTCGCATCAAGCGTGGATGGGCCACGGTCCAACGGAACGCAGAGCGGATCAAGTCGATGGTCTCTGACATCCTCTATTATGCGAAGGACCGAGTTCCGAGCTGGGAGGCCGTCTCCGCGGAGGAAATCGCGAGTGACGTAGTGGCGATGATGGAGTCCCGGGCGGGTGAGCTGGCCGCCCAGTTGAGCCTGAAGGTTGGGGCGGATGCCGGGGAGTTCGACGGGGACCCTCAGGCCCTTCGAGCCCTTCTGGCGAACCTGGTGGAAAACTCACTAGACGCCTGTCGACTGTCCGAGTTCCAGGAGGGTCACCGCGTGATGGTGCGTGTGTCGGGTGATGCTGAGACTGTGCGGTACGAGGTGGAGGATGACGGGATGGGGATGGACCAGGAGACCCAGGAAAAAGCCTTTTCTCTCTTCTTCTCCACGAAGGGGACCGGGACCGGACTCGGCCTCTTTATCTCCCACAAGATTGCTCGAGCTCACGGGGGGGATATCGATCTTCATTCGAGAGTGGGCGAAGGCACCAAATTCATCGTAACTTTACCACGGATTCGACCCAACGAATCGGAGAGTCCCGATTCACCCATGACGAAGGGGATATCGATCGATGCCTGATGCCGTGAAGACGGTTCTGGTGGTGGACGACGATCCGGACGCTGTGGATTTTTTCGTCACGGTGCTCGAGGACAACGGCTACAGGACCGTGTCAGCGAGAGACGGAAACGAAGCGCTGGATCGAATCGAAGAGGAGCTTCCAGACCTGATAACCTTGGACGTCACCATGCCGGAGAAGTCCGGGGTAGGGGTATACAGGAAGCTCAAGGAAACCGATGAGTACAAGGACATTCCGGTCATCATCATCACCGGTGTCTCCGACGACTTCAAGCAGTTCATCTCCAGTCGCCGACAGGTCCCGGCGCCCAAGGGATACCTCAGTAAACCGATCGAAGCGGAAGACCTCCTGGGTCTGGTCGAAAAGCTGATCCTTTAGAGAGGGTCGGGCCATTCGACTCACGCTCCCCGTGAGCAGAATGGGCCTACCAGGGATCTGAAGCCGCCCCGTCGCGATGGTCATTCTCGCGGTCGGGGCGCTTGCGTTGAGCGACCCTTTCCTCGGGAAGCTTTTTCCCCTCCTTGGCCTGTTGCGGAGAGGTGGGGTCTCCCCCATTGTGATCGCTGGTTTCTTTGAGCCTTGATCGTGCCTCCTTCACGTGCGCCGATCCATGTCAGGACCGACGCCCCATCGCTGAAGGGAGTGCAGTATGGGTAGTCTGCGGTCCCTGCTGAAGAGTGAAGACTGGATGTCCTTGTGGGTCGGACTCCTCATCTTCGCGTTGTCCCTCGGACTCCTGGCTGGAGCCGACATCCTGGGCTGGGCGGTCAAAACCAACGTCTGGGTTTCGATCGATCAGGCCCTTCAGCCCGTCTCCGACGGGTACTCGGGCCTGGGAGGCGGTTCCTCCCTCATCCTCACGTTCCTTTTTCTTCTCATCTTGATGACTTTGGCCGCCCGGGGTTTGGGAGCCCATATCCCACGCTTTATGTTCGGGTTCTCGGTAATTTTCGGCGTTTCGTACATCTGTTGGTTCTTGGGACACTTCGCCTACATCGCTGCCACCCCGGATAAACTGGACTCCCTCGGTATCGGCTGGTCCATGAACCTCACCGGGGAGGCGGGATACATCCTCGCTCTTCTGGTGGGTCTGGTGGTAGGGAATTTCTTTCCGAAGACCGCTGACAGGATCGCCGAGGCGACCAAACCCGAGCTTTTCATCAAGATCGCCATCGTGGTAATGGGTTTGGGTTTGGGAGTAAAGGCTGTCGATGCCCTGGATTTGGCGTCGGCCGTGATCTTCCGGGGCCTTTGCGCCATCGTCGAGGCCTACCTGATCTACTGGGCTGTGGTGTACTTCGTGGCCCGAAAGTACTTCAAGTTCAGCAGGGAGTGGGCGGCCCCTCTGGCTTCGGGAATCTCCATCTGTGGCGTATCGGCTGCCATCGCAACGGGCGGGGCGATCCGGGCTCGCCCGATAATTCCAATCATGGTCTCGTCACTGGTAGTGATCTTTGCCGTGGTGGAGTTGGTGGTTCTGCCATTTGCCGCCAAGACGTTTCTCTACCAGGAACCGATGGTGGCGGGGGCTTGGATGGGTTTGGCAGTCAAGACCGACGGAGCCGCCGTGGCAGCCGGGGCCATCACCGACGCGTTGATACGGGCGCAGGCCATCGACGTAATGGGTGTGGAGTGGGCTGAGGGATGGATCCTCATGGCCACCACCACCGTGAAGGTTTTTATCGATGTATTCATTGGCGTTTGGGCCTTTATCCTGGCCATCCTGTGGGTCACCGTGATCGACCGGAAGGATGGCGAGACCGTACGGTTGGGAGAGATCTGGGAGCGGTTTCCCAAGTTTGTCTTGGGGTATGTCCTGACGTTCGTGGCAACCCTGGTTCTGTGTCTAATGGTACCGAATGTGATCGATACCGTGAAAACGGCATCGACCGAAGCCAACGTTTTCCGGCAGCTCTTCTTCGCCATGACCTTCTTCGCCATTGGGGTCGTGTCGAACTTCCGGAAGCTCTGGGAGGAGGGGATCGGGCGATTGGCAGCCATCTACGTGATTTGCCTGTTCGGGTTCATTATCTGGGTGGGCCTGGTGATCTCCTGGGTCTTTTTCCACGGTATCACCCCGCCCGTGGTGGCTGGGTAGGAGGGGAGACATGACTGATCAAGAAAAGCCGCGCCTCGCGGATGAGATGGAGAAGATGGAGCATGAGCCTCTTCTCCCCGTGGAGAAGAAGCTCATTGTCTGGAGTATCGCCCTGGGACTAGTCCTCTTGGGAGTCCTCACATGGGTCAGTTATACCTTTTTCCCAGCGTCCTGATTGAAAGACTAGAATGCCACCGAAAGCTTTAAAGAAAGTTCTCAGAGCCCACCTCCTTGCAGGGGAGTTGGAAGAAGTCGCGGAGTTGGCGACCGAACGGAGACGGTCCCTCGGAAGCCTCGTTTCCCTCACCTTTGACCAAGACCTTCTCGTCGTCTGGCGGGCGATCGAGGCCATGGGACTGGCGGTGAAAGAAGTCGCCAAGACGGACAAGCGCTACGCGAAGGAGCACATGCGGAGACTCTATTGGCTCATTACCGAGGAGGCGGGGGCTGTTTTTTGGAGGGCTCCCGAGTGCATGGCGGAGTGTTGTGCCCAACTCCCCAAGTTGTTCAAGAGCCATGTGCCGATTGCCTTCCACCTTCTCGAGACTCTTGAAGAGGAGGACCTGGAGCACTTCCGTCCGGGGACGATCTGGGCCATCGGCCGTCTCATCGGGCACGCAAGAGAGGACCTTCCCACGGTCCTCCCCCTCGTGATCCAGGCTTTGGATCGACCCGATTCTCAATCCAGGGGCATGGCCGTCTGGTGTTTGGGGGAGGTTGGGGAAACGGGTGTCCTGGCCCACAGGCCCGATCTCCTGGAGGACCATGAGCCCGTGACCTTCTACGAGGATAGGGAGGTCTCAGAAACGACCGTGGGCCGGCTCACCAAGAGGGTTCTCGAGGAGGTGGCCCAGGGGGTTTGACGGCTTTTTTTTCGCCTTGCTCTTCAGTCGGCTTGCCCGCCGTGTTCCACCAGGGCGCTCACCATCCCATCGACGGTATGGGGTCTCGCCTCGAAGACCGGGTCGTATCCGAGCTCCTTCAAGGTAGCCGTCGTGAGAGGGCTGATGCTGACGATCTTCGCGGAGCGAAGTGCCTCGCCGTACAGACGGACGAGGGACCGAGCGGTGGGTGAGCTGGTGACGGTGATCCAGTGAATCTCGCCGGCCTTCAGGGCATCAGCCACATCCTGATTCGGCTCGTCCACATCCACGGTTCGGTACACGGGAACCTGATCGACGCCTGCCCCTAGCTCCTCCAACTCCTCAGCCAGCACGGGGCGGTCTCCCGCGGCCCGAGCCATCAGGAATGCCCCATCTCGTGCGGAGTCCATGAGGTCCTGGGCCAGGGCGGAAGGGTCGACCTTGTCCGGAGCGAGATCCGGGAAAAGGTGGTAGTTACGGAGCCGTTCAGCCGTGCCTTTTCCGAGGGCCGCGATCCGTGCGCCGCCCAAGGCTCTGGCGTCTCGCCCGCTATGTAAGATCCGGTTCATGAATCCGTCTACTCCGTTCCCGCTGGTAAAGACGATCCAGTCATACTCCCCGACCTTTTCGAGGACGGCGTCCGCCGGTTCCCAGTCCTCCGGCTCGACGATTCGGATGGCGGGTTGGGTGAGGACCTCAGCACCCAGGACGGACAGTTTCCCCCGAAGGTTGGATGCGGTCTGCCTCGATCCGGCCACGAGCACACTCGTTCCGAACAGGGGCCGCTCCTGGAACCACGACAGAGTTGGAGCGTGGTCCACCACTCTGCCCACCACAAAGAGGGAAGGGGGCCTGATTCCCTTTTCGCCGATGACGTCCACGACCGTATCGAGCGTGCACTTCACGGTTTGCTGCCGTGCTCGGCTGCACCACTGGACGACGGCCACCGGAGTGTCGGGAGGTTTGCCATGCTCCAACAGGGCTCCACTCCATCGTCCAGCCCACTTCACGCCCATGTAAAAGACCAGTGTCCCGGGAAACGCGGCGAGGGCCTGATAGTCGAGGTGGGACTCCTCTTTGTCGTCCCGCTCGTGCCCTGTCACTAGAGCGACCGCCGACGCGTCCTCATGATGCGTCAACGGGATCTCGGCATAGGCGGCTGTAGCCAGCCCCGAAGTGATCCCTGGAACGATCTCGAAAGCAACGCCGGCAGCCCGGCAAGCGCCAGCCTCGTCGATCCCCCGAGCGAATATGGACGCGTCTCCCCCCTTCAGCCGAACCACGGTTCGTCCCTCCAGCGCGGCTTCGACCATGATCTCGCTGATCTCATCAGGGGTCAGAGAACGTCCCTGATCGTGTCTCCCGAGGCGCACGAGCTCAGCTCCAGGGGAGGCATATTCAACTAGAGTAGGGTTGGCCAAATAGTCGTACAGAACCAGATCGGCTTCCTTGAGACACTGGACGGCTCGTACTGTGATGAGGCCCGGGTCTCCGGGCCCGGCGCCGACCAGGTGGACGGTTCCAGGGGTAGGTTTTTCTGAGGTCGTCATAATCTCTCTGAATGGATCGATCGGGCCTTGGTTTTCCGGGAGTTATTCCGCGGAGGGAGGCCCGTTCGTGATTTTGATGATCAAGGAGGGAAAAAGGGGATCCTCTCCCACTGGTGTCATTAGGTCCAGCTTCACGCCGGGGTGCTTCAGGGCCAACTCGGCCACGAGCGGCTTGATGTCCTTATCCACATGTCCTGCGCTGGCCATGAACAAGGGGAGAAGCCGGAAGCTCTTCTCACCTGCCCTGACACCCTCTGCCACGACCTCAGGGAGTGACGGCCCGTCGAATTGCATGAAGGCCACCTTTACCTCCTCCCCGGGAAGCTGGGCGGTCACATTATCGCACAGGGCGTGGAGGGAACCCCTCCAGTGAGGGTCCCGACTACCGTGGGCGACCAGAATCAGCATCGGTTCACTCCTCTTTCCAGTCCTCCTCCAAGGCCGCGATTCGGTCCCGGGTCTTTCGAGCGCGGGCCGGGTCCTGGCCGTCCGTGAAGACCGCCAGGGTCACCCCTTCACCCTCGAGGAGGGCCCCGAAAATCACTTGTGACCGGGCTGCTGAGGATGCGTCGCAGACCAGGCTTCCTGCATCCAGGGCATCCCGAACCACCAGGGCGTTGACCTCCTCATTCTCGGTGGCAGCCACCGTGAGGAATGCTCCGGCCAGATCTCCTCCCCTAATCTCTCTCCTCAGCCACTGGATTTCCTCCTTCTCGGCGAGGATGCCGACCTCATCAGAAACCAGAGGAGAGATTACGGTCACCGCGGCACCGGCCCTGAGGAGGTTGGCGACCTTCCGAGTCCCGATTTGTCCGCCTCCCACGACGATACAAATCCGGTCCCGCACGTCTAGACCGACTGGAAGATACTTCATCGTTGGCTTGCTTGTAGCTCTACCTTGAATCCGGGACCCTGCGGTCCGAAGGGAAATCGTCTCCGTCAGTGACCGACGGCCACCAGGCCGCTGGCGGCGAGCGCGAGGACGATCACTTCCACGGCCGCTATCGCTGCGTAGATCCAGTCCTTTTTTCGGAATAGGCTCGGCAAAATACCCATGTAGCAGACGACGGTGACGGCCGACAGCACCGCGATCCCGATAAAATTCATGAAATCGGCCATTCCTACGAGGCCCACCCAGCTCCAGCCGATCACCACCCCGGGCCGATGGAGAAACTCATGGTTTATGGTCTCGGTGTAATCGTGTACGCTGAGTGTCCAAAGCCTCGGTAACTCCTCGATCGGCACTCCCGGTTGGACAATACCGGTCATGTAGATGATGAACGTGACTGTGAGGATCGCGAGGCCTAGATACATCCCCTTTGCCAAGATACCGGCGTATAGAAGCTGGTCCGCATCGGCCTCACCCGAGGCCTGAGGGCCCGAGGCCTGAGCCGGATCAGTCGCCATGTTCTTCTCAGTCTCAGTCATCTTCCTGTGTCCTTTGCCTACACGATGAAGGGGAGACCCAGCCCCTTGGTGATTGCTTTTGCCCCTGCAAACAGGAGCATGGCGATAACGATCCAGCGGACAAAGGTCGGTTTCGCGACCCTGAGGATTCGCACTCCGATAAAAGACCCTCCCATGATGCCGAGGATGGAGGGAACCACCATCATTGGAATCACCGCTCCATGGTTCACGTAGATCCAGGCGGCAGAGGTATCGGTAATTGAAAGAAGGAACTTACTGGTCCCCACGGAGATCTTCAGCGGGACCCCCATGGTCAGGTTCAAGACCGGGACATTGGCCCACCCCGCGCCCAATCCGAACATCCCGGCTGCAAACCCGATGAAGATAAACAGGACCAGCCCGGTGAGGGTCCGATGAACCCTCCAGTTGATCGTCTGACCCAGGCTTGCCTCGTTGTAGATCCCGTAAATCCCCAGGATGGACGAAAGCTTGTCGGACTCCGGAACGTCCGGGAAGGTCGACTTCTTAGCCATGATCATGAGGAGCACAATTCCCAGGATCGTGGCGCCCAGGGCCGTCTGAGTGATGTTGGTAGGGAGGGACAACCCTACCAGGGCGCCGAAGATGGCGCATGTTGAGGCGATGAGTGCCACCGGCATGGCCAGCCTCAGGCTGGCGAGGTTCATCCGGAGGAAGCCTGGTCCCGCCGCGAGGGCACCACTGAGAGCCACGAGCAGTCCCGCTCCTCGGACGAAATCCAGGTGGAACGGGAAGAAGCCGCTGACAATAGGAACGTATAAAAC
>JABDNZ010000111.1 GCA_013043565.1 Gemmatimonadota bacterium
CTTCACGACCAGCTTGGAGAGACACCACCAGATCGCGAAGACGGTGGCCAGCAGGGTGATGCCCACGACGGCACCACCCACGACCCGCCAAGCCAGAAGGGCCTGCCCTGGATCGGAAAACCAGAAACTCTCTTGAAAGAGAGACCCCCCGATCCAACCCAACGCCCGCACCAGGTCGATGGCCAAAAGGAGGAAAAAGGTTTGGAAAGCGAAACCCAGCCAAACGTAGATCGGGACCACGAAGAAGCGGGCCAGGTTCTTGTCCAAGGCTCGGCTGGCGATGAAGGAGAGGGGAATACAGAGTACGACCACCACCAGGGCCCCGCCGACCCATCCGCTCCATGGAGCCGGGATTTGGGTCTCCGCCACGAGTCGGACAAATAGGTACCAGTGCACCCCACCCATGATGGATAGGACGATGGCAAGGAAGGTCAGGAACATTCGCCAGCGAAGCATGGCCTGAGGATACACTGGTTCAGGCTTGCTGGATCCCTCCTGTGTCCCCCCTCTACGGGTCCGGGGCCGTGCCGCCGCCCAGGGTGATCAAGTGCCGTTACGGATCTGTCGGCCGGCCGTGGCGACCCACCCGAGGGCGCCTACTACCCCGGCCATCGGGCAGACGATGACGGCTATCACAAAACCCACCACGCTCAAACCTGAGAGTACGACCGCCAGAGCCGGCAGGTGGGAGATCCGGTCAGCCCCCACCTCCGCGAAGTTGTGTACGATGACCATGATGAAGAACGCCGCAACAGAGCCAAGAAAGAGGATCCCAAATCGCTTTGGCTGTTTCCAACGATGGACCACGGCCAATACCGACATCAAACCGGCTCCGTAAAGAAGAGCGATGCCCGGAGGGCTGTCGGAGATCCCCACCAGGGAAGCAGCGAGGGTCAAGATACCCGCGGCCAGGAGGAAATAAACTGTCGATTTCATCGTCCTACCCCGTGAAGAAGCTCTCTCGTTTCCCGACATTTCAGGCTCCAGTCCAAATGGTGCGTGGTACTTGACCCAACAGTACGGCCGCCCCACTTCGTAAGGCATAGTGCTCTTGACGTATTTCTGGGAATCGATGACGTACTGCCGATTTGTCAGGGGAGTGGGCCATGGACAAGGCAAGTCTTATCAGGTTCGCGCAGGAGTTGGTGCAGAAACCGAGCCTCAGCTGTCAGGAGGGTGATGTAGCGAGGCGGGCCGAAGGGGAGATGAGGGCCCTGGGCTACGACGAGGTTCATACGGATCCGTTCGGGAATGTCGTCGGAGTGATTGAAGGAACCGGGGAAGGGCCGACTCTCCTTCTTGATGCCCACACCGATACCGTGGACGTAAAAGGAGCGGTCCCGTGGGGGAGGGACCCCTTCAGCGGGGACGTGGCCGACGGGTTTCTCCACGGGAGAGGGAGCGCGGATATGAAGGGCGCTCTGGCGGCCATGATCCACGGTGCGGCGAGCGTAGACCGAGACCGGCTCCGCGGCCGGGTCGTGATGTGTGCCTCCCCCATGGAGGAGGTTTTGGAAGGTGTCGCTCTCCGGGAGGTCATGGAGGAATACCGACCCGACTTTGTCGTGATTGGGGAAGCCACCGACCTGGGAATCGCCCGAGGAGGCCGGGGACGGGCAGAGATCCACCTCGAAGCGACGGGGATTCCGACCCACTCATCGGCTCCTCACCTTGGCCGAAACGCCGTGCTCGAGATGATGAAGGTCGTGGGTCAACTCGAAGACGTCCCACTTCCCGTGGACCCCGTAATGGGACCGGCCATTCTGGCTTTGACGGAGATGGTCTCGGCTCCCTATCCAGCGAACTCTGTCATTCCAAGCATCTGTCGGGCCACGTACGACCGACGCCTGATTCCCGGGGAAACGGTGGAAGATGTCTTGGAGCCGATAAAGGTCGCCGCCAGGGCCGACGGCGTGGAACTGAAGGCGGAGGTGGGAATCGGCGAGTACACGACGTTCACCGGCAAGACCTTGCGCAAAGAGAAGTTCTTCCCGGCTTGGCTATTTCCAGAAGATGATTGGTTTGTGGAAAGGGCCCTGGCAGGGTTGGAGCGCCGGGGCCTGGAGAGGAAAGTCGGTGCCTACCGGTTTTGCACGAACGCTGCCTACTCGGCCGGAGAGGCTGGGGTCCCAACTGTCGGTTTTGGCCCGGCCAAGGAGACCGATGCCCACCTGGTGGATGAGCGTCTGAGCCTGACCGATTTGGAGGCAGCAGCCGAAGGATATGCCGGCATCATTGAATCCGCCCTGGCGACCATAGACCGAACATAACCGAGGGGCGCCGAGAAACCCGGCGCCCCCTGGTCTTACCCACCCGTGGATCCCCGAAGGGCCGGTCCCCCAGGGGACCGACTATCCGCTCGATCCTGGCTCTTTCTCCAAGAGCTCCAGCGAACGGGCGGTTTCGACCAGCCTGACAAACTCGCTCCGGTACCCCTCCTCATCGGCTCCTAAACCGGCCTTGGCCAAGCGGACTACGTCCTCGAGGCCGAAGCCGGTGCAATACTCCGAGTCCCTGAGAAGCATACCCCAGGCAGCTACAGCGCTGGCGAACTGGAAGTCCTCGGAGGCCGCCCCGGTGTGATCCATGACCGGTAGGTCGAGGAGCTGACTCCTGTCCTCATTCGGGTCTTTGTAGCGAAGTTTCACGAACAGCAACTCAGAGGAATCTCTGGTGTTGCCCCGAGTCACGGTCGTTTGGTACCTCAGCGAGTCCTGGCCTCGGATCTCCACGGGGCTATCAACTCCAACCGGGACGACCTCATAGAGGGCCGTCACCGAATGTCCGGCGCCCAACTCTCCGGCGTCCTTGGTGTCATCGTCAAAATCTTCGGCGGCGAGCAGCCGGTTTTCATACCCGATCAGACGGTAGGCCGCCACGCGATTCGGGTTGAACTCGACCTGGAGTTTCACGTCCTTGGCGATGGTCAGGAGGGTGCCGCCCATTTCGTTCACCAGGACCTTCTTCGCCTCCAAAGCGCTGTCGATGTAGGAGAAGTTCCCGTTCCCGTGGTCGGCGATCTGTTCCATCTTGGAGTCTTTCAGGTTTCCGGTGCCAAATCCGAGGACCGTCAGGAAGGTACCCTGTTCCCGCTTCTCCTCGATCAGGCGAATCATCTCCGAGTCGCTGGACACACCCACGTTGAAGTCGCCGTCGGTGGCCAGGATGACTCGATTGTTTCCTCCTGCGATGTGGTTCTCGGCGGCGATCTTGTAGGCCAGCCGAATCCCCGCTCCTCCCGCCGTAGAACCACCGGCTTGCAGGGACTGAATGGCCCCGAGGATCGTCTCTTTGTCCGAACCCGGAGTGGAAGGAAGCACCAGGCCGGCTGCCCCGGCGTACACTACGATGGCGACCCGATCCGCGGGCCTGAGTTGATCCACGAGCATCCCGAACGCCGTCTTCAGCAGGGGTAGTTTGTCGGGGCTGTTCATGGAGCCGGAGACGTCGAACAGAAAGACCAGGTTGCTATTGGGCGCCTCGCCCATGTCCACGGGCCGCCCCTTCAAAGCGATCCGAACCAGGCGGTGAAGGGGTTGCCAGGGTGCAGGTGACACTTCGGTATGAATGGCTAGTGGGATCTCACCGGTGGGGGCGCGATCGCCGTAGGGGAAATAGTTGATCAGTTCCTCGATCCGTACCGCGTCGACGGGCGGGCGCACTCCGTCGTGGATAAACCGACGAACGTTCGCATAGGAAGCTCGATCCACGTCGATCGAGAACGTAGAGAGCGGATTGGCGGAAGCCAGAAGGAAGGCGTTTTCCTGGATGTGGGCGTAGGATTCAGTGTGGAAATTGGGGTTGAAACGGCCTGGGAGATCCTGGCGGAACATGGCACCTGCGGGTGCCATCGCCTGCCCCTCTCGTTCGGCTATCGCCCGAGAGGCCGTCAACAGGACGGCATCCATTGCGATGGCTGACGCCTCCAGGGTGATGTCCAGGGTGTTCGACCCCTCAATGAGCCGAACGCGCTTTTGAACGCTCCGGTACCCGATATACTGGGCCTCCACGGTGATCCTTCGGCCAGCCCAGCCTTGTGGGAAAGTGATGGTGTACTCCCCCCGGCCATCGGTCAGGGCACCGAATCCCTCTCCCTGAACGGAGACCTGAGCGCCCAGGATGGGACCGCCGGTATCCTTGTCGGTTACCCGGCCTGACAGGACGGTCGCTCGGAGGTTCTCAGGCATCCGGTCAAAAGGTGTGGCCTGGTCGGTCGGCTGGGGCCAGCCGAGGGCGGCGGCTAAGATCAGGACTGCGATGCGCGTGGCGATCATGCTTCTCCTCCTCTTCCCTGTGATGCACTTCAGGAGTCACCCTGTTGCTGTGGGCGTTCTGACCCTATGTGACGTGCGAGGGGAAAGGAGTTGCACACATGTCGGAGGAGCTTCGGCCCGAAGCCTTCCAGCGACGTCTCTTGTGAGGCCGGACGATCGACCTCAGTCCGGCTCCGAGTTCGGAAGCCGCTTTGCAATCCAGACAGTTCGAAACACCGCCGTGGCCAGCGTCCCGACGGCGATGACGGTGATCACCCAGCCGAGGAGGGTCCCAGGGGGCTTTCCGAGCCACTGTCCGACGCTGGGGTCCAGGAGTCCGGCGAAGCCCAGGAGAAGCAGACGTTCGGCCCGCTGCATGATCCCGACCTTGCAGACAATGCCCTGGCTCTCGCCCCGAGCCCTGGTATAGCTCACCAGAAGGGACCCGCCCAGGGCCAGCGCCACCATCAGAACCTCGAAAGGCCGGTCCTGAAAGTAGACCGCAAGTCCGGCGAAAACACCAACTTCGGCGAATCGGTCCAGGCTGGAGTCCAAGAATGCGCCCTTCGGCGAGGCGATTCCCCTGGTCCGGGCGATTCTGCCGTCGAAGACGTCGGCTGCCCCTCCCAGGAAGATGCCCCAGCCCCCCAGGACCGGTCTGCCGAGGCCGAAGGCCAGGCCGGCGGCGGCGCCAAATCCAGCACCGAGAAGGTTGAAGAAGGTGGGGGACAGCCGGGCCCTCAGCGCCAGGCGAACGAGGGGGTGGATGAACCAGTAGAACCATGACCGGACGAAACTGCCCAATACAAAAGTCCCACGTTGCTTCGACTCGAGGGGGTCTTGGGAGGCGGGGTCGTGCCGGAGCCGAAAAATGCCCATGCTCCCCAAGCAAAGGCCCAGGGCCACCAGGAGACCGATTAGATCCGGCCTCATGCCGACTCAGTCTCCTTCTTCGGAGCGGGTGGGTCTTCCGGATCTTTGAGGTTTCGTAGCACCTGGAAGAGTTTCGGCCAAAGGAAGATCAGCGGCCATTTCCGGTCTCGTTCCTGGATCTCGACTTCGAAGCCCGCTCGGCGCTCGATCTTTCGCTGAATGTAGTCGAGCCAACCGTCGAAGGTGATCATGTACTTGAACCACCGGGTGGTGGCCCGGACCTTGGACGTGATGAAGTACAGCGTGGTGAAGGCCCAGGCCCCTCGCCCTGGCTCCCGGGTCCAGCGGTACGTCCCCGATTCCGCTGAGACCTCTCCCCGGCGCTGAGCCGCCTCGAGGGACTCCCGAGCGATCCCTTCCAATGTCTCCTTCTGAGCCTGGAACACTTCGAAAACCCTATCCGGCGCTTCGGGCCGGATCTCTCCTCGATAGGACACCCTGAGCATCTTCTCCGCGAAAACGTCGAGGGTGAAGGGGCTGGGTAGAAAAGGGCGGACCCAGCGAACGATGCCGTCCCGGGCCATCCGAACCGCGGAGAGCAGGGTCTCCTCTTCCTTTGGCCCCCGACTCCAGACCAGCGCGAGTTTTTGAACGACCCGCCCCTTCAAGAAGTGATCGGGCGAATGAGGATGAAGGGATCGTCGGAGGTGTCGGGGGCTGACCACGGCACATTTGGCAGGCGGTTGGTCAGGGCGGCCCATGTCGAAGGAGATGATGTTCGGAGCCAAAAATCGGGACAGGGCTGAAAGCAGCCATGCCGGCCTCTTATGGTGCCCTTTCTCCACGAGGCGCTTGAAGAACTTGGAATAGGAGTCCGTGACCAGGAGGAAGTCGTAGGCGCTCCATTGATCCGGGCTGCTCGCCTGAACATGGGAGCCGTAGAGGAGGATGGTCTCCACGGATTCGCCCCCTGCTTCGGCGAGGGCTGCCACGGTCTCACGAAGCCTTTCATCATCAGGCGGGGGGACCAATCCAAAGGGTGCGGAGTCCGGCAAGGTTCCGGATCCAATTCCAGTCACGTTTCCCTCGGTTCCTGACAAAGACTCACCATGATTCGGGCGCATCACCGCGCGCGGTTCTCCGGGTCCGGACAACCACCTGGGGTCCGGTGTTTTTGTCCCCGGGGAAAGATAATACGGCTGCCCCGACTTGTCCGGGGCGGAGAGCCGATCGGCCGTGAGATTCCCTCGAGCCGTTGATCTTGGACCGGGGGTTGGGTATTGATATGGCTGCGCAGAATTAAGAGGGCCGCAGGATCATCCTGAAAAGGAAGAAGGTTGCGGTGAGCGAAACCAACCGCCCCCCCGGGGACAAACCGGGGGACGGCGCGATTTCCGGGAAAAAACGTCAGGACCCGGTGTTCAGCGACGCCATGTCCTATGACTACTCGAACTTCTTCTCCGCCTCGGGCCGAGATCCCTTCGATCTCTTCGAACCTTTTGGGAAGTGGTGGGCGGAGGTAAAACCGAAAGGCTACTACCAGTTCGAGCTCCCCATACACTCTGCACCCTCGACGAGGGTGGATGTCGAAGACACCAAAACCGGGGAGATCCGAAAGGGCCTCATTAACTTCGCCTCTTACAACTACCTGGGCCTCTCCTACCGTCCCGAGGTGAAGGAGGCCATCAAGGCTGCTGTCGATGTGTACGGGGCTGGCTCCTCCGGCTCTCCCATCCTGTCGGGGAATACGGCTCTCCTCCAGGAGCTGGCGAAGAAGGTCGCCCACTTCAAGGGAAAAGAAGCGGCCATGATCTTCCCGACGGGATACTCGGCGAACGTGGGCCTGATTGCCGGCCTCATGCGGTCCGGGGATTTGATCGTCGCGGATCAATACGCTCATGCTTCCGTCGTGGACGGCATGATCCTGTCCAAGGCACAAAGCCGGTTTTTCCGGCATAACCGCCCCGATGAGCTGGCCCGGAAACTGAGCAAGTTCGAAGGGAAGAAGCTCGTTGTGGTTGAGGGCGTTTACAGCATGGACGGCGATCTGGTCCCGCTCCCCGAGATCGTTGAAGTATGTCGCGAATACGGGGCCAGGATTCTCATAGACGAAGCCCACTCCACGTTCCTTTTCGGGAAGAACGGGCGGGGCGTGGCCGAGCACTTCGGGATGGATGACGAAGTCGATATTCATCTGGGTACGTTTTCGAAGAGCTTGGGCGGGCAGGGTGGGTTTGTTGCCGGCTCCCAGGGCCTCATCGACTACCTGAGGGGTTTTTCCCGGTCCAGGTTCTTCTCCTGCGCCCTGGCGCCCCCGGTGGTAGCCGGACTGATTAAAGCCCTCGAATTGGTCGAAACGGAGCCCGAGCTCAGGGAGAGACTGTGGGCCAACGTCGACTTCATGCAAAACCGGCTCAGGGACTCCGGAGTGGACATCGGAGACTGTGAGTCCCAGGTCGTCCCCATCATGATCCGGAACGATGCCACCATCTTCGATATCGGAGAAGAGCTGTTCCGGGAGGGTATCTTCATCAATCCCGTGAAGTACCCGGCGGTAGGGAAACACAAATCGAGATTCCGGATGTCCATCTCGGCGGCCCACACCCAGGAAGACCTGGAAGAGGGTGCGGAGATCATCGTGCGGGTCCTCGAGCGAAATGGCATCGTGTCCTAATCACCCACTCTAGCGCTGTGACCCCATGCGACTGACCACGTACGAATTCAAGCACTGTATCGGCGCCATGTTCGAGATGAGCACCGCCGACGCTAGGAAGATCCTCCCTTCTCATCTGCAGCCCCTGGAGGTGCAGCACACCCGGAGCGTTCTGGCGGTGTTGGCATTCCAGTTCACAGACAGTGAAGCGGGAGCTTACGACGAGGTGGTCCTTTCGGTGGTGACCCCCCCGAGGGTGGAACCCGGCAAGCCTCTTCCGCAGGCGGCTTTCTATCCCTTCATGCTAGCGACGAGTACCGGGGCTGCCAGGGAACATGCCATCGAACGCTGGGCCCTTCCCCACTATATGAAGGACCTGGACTTCTCCTTCGATGAAGTCGACGGCCAGATGAAAGTCGGCGTGTACGACGATGGATCACCGGTCCTGGAGTTGACCGTGACCGAGCATTCCTTCCAGGGCGTGAACTACCCATATCACTGCTTTATGACGAGGGGTGACGAGCGTCTGAAAGTGAACATCTTCATGAACGCGGCTCACTCCCAACATGAGGAGGAGACCGGGGAGCTGATCCTACACCCCCATCCCATGACCGACCCTCTCAATATCGACGAAGTCTCTTCATACCCCTTCCGTGAGGAGTGGTACGGCTCGGGGATCCAGACATTTGAAGAAGTGGAACAGATCTGATCGCGATCCTTCCC
>JABDNZ010000113.1 GCA_013043565.1 Gemmatimonadota bacterium
GGAGTGTTCGACACCTACACCCAGGAGAACCTCCGGTACTCCCAGACCATCCCCCTCTCCATGTACGAAGAGAAAAACAGCGGGAACAACCTCCCGGCACAGATCGATCTCCATGCCACGTCCGGCATGGAATACAAGTTTCTTTTCGTTGCGAAAGGCGGTGGGTCGGCAAACAAGACGTATCTCTTTCAAGAGACAAAAGCCCTTTTGAACCCGGAGCGGCTTGTCACTTTCCTCACCGAGAAGATGAAGACGCTGGGCACGGCCGCTTGCCCCCCGTACCACCTCGCCTTCGTAATCGGCGGGACCTCGGCTGAGGCGAATTTGAAGACGGTGAAGCTCGCCAGCACTCACTACCTCGACAACCTGCCCACGCATGGCAACGAACTGGGCCAGGCGTTCCGAGACGTGGAGTTGGAAACCGCCCTCCTGACGGCAGCTCAGGCGACCGGAATCGGTGCTCAGTTTGGAGGAAAGCACTTCGCCCTGGACGTCCGGGTCATAAGGCTACCGCGGCATGGCGCCTCCTGCCCCGTGGGGATGGGGGTCTCCTGCTCTGCCCACAGGAACGTGAAGGCCAAGATCAACAAGGGCGGCCTCTGGATCGAGGAGTTGGAACAGAACCCCGGCCGACTCATTCCCGAGGAGTATCGAACCCGGAAGGAGGAGGGAGTCGTCTCGATCGACCTGAATCGGCCCATGCCGGAGGTGCTGGCCGACCTCTCCCGGTACCCGGTGAAAACCCGCCTATCCCTCACGGGCACCCTGATCGTCGGGCGGGACATCGCCCATGCCAAGATCAAGGAGCGACTGGACGCCGGTGAGGAGATGCCTCAGTACCTGAAGGACCATCCCATCTACTACGCCGGGCCGGCAAAAACCCCGGAGGGAATGCCGTCCGGTTCCTTTGGGCCGACCACCGCCGGCAGGATGGACTCATACGTTGATCTGTTCCAGTCCCGTGGCGGATCGATGATCATGATCGCAAAAGGGAATCGGAGCCAGCAGGTGACCGACGCATGCCAGAAGCATGGAGGGTTCTATCTCGGATCCATCGGGGGTCCTGCGGCGGTCTTGGCGAAGGAAAACATCAAAAAGGTCGAACTGCTGGAGTACCCGGAGCTTGGAATGGAGGCCATCTACCGTATTGAAGTGGAGAACTTCCCGGCCTTCATCCTGGTCGACGACAAGGGTAACGACTTCTTCCAGCAGCTTTTGTAGGGGGTTGTAGCACCGGCGTCAGAAAGAGCAAAAGCCGGTGAACTCCTCCAGCCGATAAAGAACACCCTTGATCCAGGACTCGTCCCGGTAGGCTTCGAAAGGAAGCGTGTAGTCCCCGCCATCGTTGGTGAAGATCCTCTCGATGTACTCCTCCACAGCAAGGGCGAGAGGGGCGTTCCGCGACAGGGAAAACCGGAGATCCGCTTCGAGGTTGTAGTCGCGAATGTTTCGGCGGGTCAGGTTCGCGGATCCGCCCATGATCACCACTCCGCCCGGCCCGGCCACTCGCACGAGCTTCGTGTGGAACTGCTCTCCCCGGGTATCATACCAGCGGACCTGGATCCTTCCTTCGGACTTTCTCACCAGCTCACCGGCCACCTGCCTATTGGGGATCCCGTTCTTCTCACGGCCGAAGGCGTCTTTGTTGGAATCGAGGATCAGCCGGATCGATGCCCCCCTTTCCTCCGCGGCCAAAAGGGCCTCCACCACCCCCCGCTCCGACAGATAGAACATGGCGAGGTCGACTTGATGCCCGAGACCAGCCGCCGCCAGATCGTCCAGGAGGGACGACCGGATCTTCCCTTCGGTGACCATCTGCACCGTGCCCTGACCGGGACCGGCCTCCCCACCATCTCTCGATCCGCCTGGCTGGGTCTTTTTCGCCGGATACGCAGGCCAATCCTGAACGGTGCCCCCGGAAAATGCCGCGACCGCCCTTTCCCCGTCCAACAAATCTCCGCAGATGGGGCCCGCCCCGACGAACCCGATATTCGAGTGTAGGCTGCTACCGTCGTGGGGGTTGGCCGAGGTAATCAGACACTCCTTATCCGTGACGATCAGCTTCCGGTGGTTCGCTTTGAAGTTGAGCATCTTCACATAGGCTCGGGCCGTGACCCTTCTGCCGGAGGAGTTGATGATGTCTGGGAGCCACCCTGGGCCGGCCGTCCCGAACCATCCGAACAACATCCTCCAAAACGCCGAAAAAGCTGGATTGGAGTCACGAAGCCGCTCCGTTCGCGTGGCAACGACCTCGATCCCGGCCTCCTGGAGCCGGGCGATCTCCCGGCTCGTGTATGCCCCGTAGAAGTTGTTGATCTCATCCGTGATGAACCAAACCTCCAGGTCCGGATCGAAGGTCTTCTTCTCCACCAGGCTTTGCGTGAGCTCCCGAGCCAGCGGCCGAAGGCCGGTTTCCTCTCCGTATTGTCCCTTGAAGAGGAACATGTCGATGACTACAAATCCCTCCGCGGCCTCGATCATTGAAATGACGCGGTCGAAGATCCGCTGCTCGACCCTCCGTTCCTGACCCACCTGGAAGGTCAGATCCGCCATAAACTCCATCCCATCAACAGGTCGCAGCGGCCCCTCCACCGATATTCCCGCAGGCAACGGTTTGGTCAGGTTGTAGACGAGAAGAACCAGGTAGGCGCAGGCAAATCCGACGCCAACCACCCGGGCGAACCGCCGGTTCTTCGACGGGTTTCCAGGCTGGGAAGCCGGACGTCCGGATCTGCCGGGGAGACATCGCATGAAACCGCTCATCGTACGAAACAGAACCCTACAGCGCCCTGGATGCCAGGGGTTATTTCATCCTTCCCGGGCTGGTCTTGAGGTTTCCAGAAGATTTGTTCGGAAAAAAATAGTTGACGTTTAAATAGTTTCGTCACATATAGGGAACGCTCGTTTCGGGATCCCTCGCTGCTGGGCGAGGCGGAATCCCACTTTCCCCGCTTACAGGAGGTACCCTATGCGGAAGTGTGCCGTCTTCTCTGTGGCGCTCCTCGCAGTCCTGTCCTTTATGCTCCCGACCCAGGCCTCTGCCCAGGGCGCGTTCGTAGGGGCCGGAGTCACGTTCCCCACCGGCGACTACTCCGACTTTGGTGACGGCGACGGCGCAAAAACGGGATGGCTCACCATGGGCGGCGTGAGCTTTCCTCTCGCGGACGGCGGCCTATCCGTCTTCGGAGAGGGCTTCTTCGGGAGCAACAGCCACGAGGAGGAAGGAGACAAGACCAACCTATACGGTGCCATGGGCGGTGTCCTTTTCGACGCTGCAGAAGAGGGTGAGGCCGGGCTCTACGCTTTTGGCCAAGCCGGGTTCCTGGTCCACTCCTATAAGTCCGACTCTTTCGAAGAAGGCTCTGAAACCGGTCTCGCCTTCGCGGGAGGGGCCGGCTACGGCTTCCCCCTGGGAGGGGTGAGCGGCTGGATCGAGGGACGTTATACCCACGCCCTCTTTGACGACGGAAACACGACCTACTTCGGGTTCTTGGCAGGCCTGTCCTTCCCCCTCGGGGGAGGAGACGGATAGAACGTCACCCTTCCCCGCCTGTTTGTGCCAATCCCTTGGGCGGATACGTAAAGCGGATACGTGAAGAGGTGATACAGGGGGCCGGGATCCACCCGGCCCCCGTTTTTTTGTCGGGAGAGCCCCAGGTGTGTAATTTCCCAGCGCTCGAGTTCGTCAATAGCGGTTTGAGACGCCACCTGAGGACACCGACACTTGGCGACATTCCCCAGCCAGGAAGACACGACCGACTGGGCGGCCTTTTCCCGATCTCTTCTGAAAGTCCTCTACTTCCTCGCTCTCCTCTATCTGTTTTTTGTCAGCATCGAGTTGCTGAGCTCGGCCTTCAAGATGGCTGGCGAAGGTTTCGCTGAACGACTCATTGAGATGGTGACAGATCCGGTGAAAGGTCTTCTTCTGGGGTTTGTCGCCACCGGAATCATCCAGAGCTCTTCAACAACAACAACGATTGTCGTCGGCCTGGTAGCGGGACAGCAGCTCGACATCGGTCTGGCGGTGCCGGTGATCATGGGAGCGAATATCGGTACTACGACCACGAACACCCTGGTCTCCATGGGTCACGTGACCAGGCCCGCGGAATTCGAGCGGGCCTTCGCAGCTTCCACGGTCCACGACTTCTTCAACGTTTTGGCTGCCCTGACCATTCTACCGATCGAAGTGCTCTTCCACCCAGTGGAGAGGATGGCGACCTGGCTCGAGCTGGGATTCGAAGGCGCGGGAGGGTTGGATTTGGCCAGCCCGCTGAAGGTAGTGGTGAAGCCCTTGACGGAGCTGGTCACGGATGGGATCCCCTACACGATTCCCTTGACCATTCTGGCACTGGCGGGACTCTTCTTTGCCCTACGGCAGATGATGAAGGTGATGAGAGGTGCCATCTTGAGCCGCTTGGAGAACCTCTTCAGCAGGGTGTTGTTCCGGAATGACGCAGCCAGCTTCGGCCTGGGGTTGGTGGCCACCGCATCGGTCCAAAGCAGCTCGGCAACGACATCGTTGATCGTACCCCTGGCGGGCACCGGAGTCCTCAACATCCGGCAGATCTTTCCTTACACGTTGGGAGCGAATGTTGGAACGACGGTGACGGCTCTTCTGGCCTCCTTCTCTCTCGCGAACTCGGCCGCGGTAACTGTCGCGCTGGCGCACCTCTCGTTCAATCTGCTCGGCATCGCCATCTACTACCCCCTCAAGGCCATCCCAATCTGGCTGGCGACCAAGGCCGGTCAGATCGCGGCCCGTTCGAGGCGAAACTCCGTAGCGGTCATCGCCCTGTATGTGGCGATGATCCTCCTTCCTCTCCTCTATATCTTTCTTTCTTAGCACCGCCGGGAGGCCCGGACAGCCATGTGGAAAAAACTCCTAACCGCATTCAAGACAAGCGGGCTCCATCGGGAAGCCTTCGAAGAAGCCCTCCTCATGCTCAAGGCCTCCCATACCATGCACAGGGATGCGGTGGCGGCTCTTCACCAGAAGGGCATCATGGTGGCGGACATCTATGAGAGGGATCAGCAACTCAACAAGTACGAGAGGAGCGTCCGCCGGAAGATCCTCACACACTTCACGGTGTCGCCCAACCCGGACATAAACATGGGGTTGGTGATCACCGCCATCGTCATCGATATCGAACGGATCGGAGACTACACCAAGAACATCGTGGAGCTTGCCGTGGCCCTACCGGAAGCCTTCGATGGCGGTGAGCTACACGAAGAGTTCCTCGCCCTGGAGGAGGTGGTTGATGGGATGTTCACGGACGTGGTCCCTGCCCTCCAGGACTCCGACGTCGATCTGGCTCGAAAGATCCTCAAAGACCACAAGAACGTGTCCGGACGGGTGGAGAGGGGCCTTCAACTCCTGAGGAACGATCAGGTCCTCAAGGGGCAGTCGGGGAGGGCCGTGACAGCCGCCCTTTACCTGCGGTACCTGAAGCGGGTCTCGGCTCACCTGAAGAACGCGGCTACCTCCGTGCTGAATCCTTTCCACCGCATCGGCTTCAAGGAGAAGAAGAAGGCCCACGGGACGCGACCCGCAGACGGCCAGGAAAAAAACGGGACCGGCCAGGAGGACCCGTTCCTGGAGGACCTGGAGCTTATGGAAGACGAGGAGAGTCGCGATTAGCACCCCAGAACCAGCCGGGTTCAGTAGGCTTTCACGCAGGCGGTCTCCAGCTGGAACGGGCCTTCCCTCTTGCCCCCGATGATGGTCCGGCCATGGCTCAAAATTCCACGCTGAATCCAAAAGTCGGCAGGAGTCCCACACTGTCGATGGGCCGGAGACGGTCCGGAAACGCAGGATCCTGAGTGTAGCTGAACCCCACGGTGTTTTCCCGACCAAGGAGGTTTTGAAAGTCGAAGTAGACTACGGCGTCCCATCTCTGAAAAAACCACTGCCGCTCAATACGCAGGTCGAGGCGGACATAGGCAGGCGCCCGCTCCGACCCCGCCCGACTCCAATCACGTACCCCTCGGCCGGTGAGGGGATAGGTTTCGGCGCTGGCGTCCAAATCCCACGGGGTATAGGCCACGCCGGAAAGAAACCTGAGCTTTGATCCAATCTCCCAGGCCTCGCCGATCCGATAACCCCCGGTAATATCCAGGGCATGCCGGCGGTCCCAAGCCGAAGGTCTCAGGACTCCGCCTTCACCGGCGTACTCGGACCAGGCCAACGTGTAGGCACCGAGGAGGAAGATGGAGCCCGTGAGCTTCTGTTGGAGAAACAACTCTCCCCCATATGCCCTTCCTGTCCCAGAGGACAGCAGGGGCTCAGCCCCCACGAAGCCGTAATCGTCCCCCAGGTTCGCCAAGTTGATCCGCGGATCGGAGGCAAGCACGGGCATCTGGTCGTAGTCCTTGTAAAACGCTTCCGCCCGAAAGCGGAGGCCCGGGTTTACCCTCCAGTCGGCCCCGCCCACCAGCTGCCAGTTCTCGAGTTGGGACAATCCGGCGTTGGCGGGAGCCCCATCCTGCTCCACGCTCAGGGCGAGTTTTGAGGGAGCCTGGTGAAAAATCCCGCCGGCCAGAGACAGATCCACTCCTGCAGAGGTAGAATATCGCAGGCTGGCCCTGGGCCCCCAGGCCCAACTGTCGTTCAAGGCCGTCACCCCATCGCCCCTTACACCCACGGTCGCGGTCAGCGGTCCCGGCCTCCAGATCACCTGGCCCCAAACGGCGGGTTTCCAGAATCCAGCGTCGTTGTCGAAGAGGACGTCCTCGGTAAGAAGCCCCCCAGAGATGGCTCTCTGGTAGACTCTGGCGTCGACGGACGCCCGGACCGCCTCCCCTCCGACGCTCACCCGGACGGCTGAGCCCAATCCGGCATCTCCTTCCACCCGGAATCTGGCTTCCTTTTCCACACTCGTGTTGGCGATAAGAGCTTCCCCGTCCGCATCCTCATCGGAGAAGCGGAACTCGGTGAAGGAACGGCTGGCCGTCAGGCGAAAGATCCCTCCGTCCCCCACCAACCGCCGGTACGTACCCCCGACGGTGTAGCTTTTCTGATCGTTATCCAGAACGCTCTGGAAGATCTCCTGGTACTCGTAGTCGGCGTCCGGGTCGGGCTCGATGATACCAAGCTCATCGATGGCACCGATTCCGGTGAAGGTGAATTGGTCCCGGCTGCTGGGCTCCCAATTCCCGCTGAACTGCCCGTCCCAATAGTCGGGCCGGAGGGGAAGACCCAAAGCCTCGAAGAGAAACTGGAGGTAGGAGCGTCGAACACTGAACAGCCAGTTTCCTTCCGTACCCAGTGGGCCGTCCAGGGTGATGCCGGCTTCGCTGGCACCAAGCGTCACATCCCCGGCGATCCCGTCTTCCGTACCCGGCCGGTTCCTGATCAGAAGAACGCTGGACAGAGCGTCTCCGTAGGCCACCGGGAACCCCCCGGTGAAAAACGTGGCGTCCTGGATGAAGTCGGCATTCACCAGAGCGAGGGCGCCTCCGGCCGTGCCCTGAGTGGCGAAGTGATTGATCTGAGGAATCCGGATCCCGTCCAGGTAGTAGGCGTTCTCCCCCGGTCCGCCTCCTCGGACCAGAAGGTTGCTTCGGCTGTCTACGCCACTGAGGACCCCTGGAAGAGAGAGGAGTGACCGGGAGATGTCCCCTACCCCGCCGGGCGTCCGGCGGATCTCCACCTCGGTCAGTCTCTGGGTCGAAGTCGGGGCATCCTCACGGACCTGGAATACGTTGGCTTGCACCGTGATGCCTTCCACCTCGATGGCCGCCGGCCTCAGCTCCAGAGAGACGTAGGTAGGCCGGCTCGTGCGAGCCATTACACTGGTCTGGATAGTAGGGGAGTATCCGAGGGTGCTGGCCTCGAGCCGTACCATTCCAGGCGCCACCCCCTCGATGCGAAAGCGCCCCTCACCGTCCGAGAGGACCTGAATCCCTTGAGCCAGGACCCTCACCACGGCACCCGGCAGTGGAGTCCGGGTCTCGACGTCCAGGACCTGTCCGGTGAGGACGGCTGTTTGGGCCACCGCACCACTGGCGGCGAAGAGCAGGCCCAGGGGGGCCAACCCGGGGACGAAGAAGAGCTTGAGAAACCTCATAGTGGGTCAGATGGACACCGTTTCCTTCTCGGAGTTCCCGAGGACAGAAAGCGCCATACTGGAACCTTTTCCTTCCCGAGGAAAAAAAGGGTTTGCGGCCCGACGGGCAGCGGATTCGACAAAAAGCTCCCAAGAACTGCCCTCCCAGGCATTCTTTCCTCATCAACAACTCTGGATCTAACGTGAACGATCTTCGTTTTGGCCTTCGGGTCCTGCGAAAGAGCCCTGTCTTTTCAGTCGTTTCCGTCCTGACCCTGGCTCTGGGGATCGGTGCCGTCACGACGCTTTACAGCGT
>JABDNZ010000114.1 GCA_013043565.1 Gemmatimonadota bacterium
AGGTAGGATGACCGGTCTTGGGCAGCCCTCTCCAAAAGGGCGAACGCAGCAGCATCCTCCCCCAGGTGTGCCAGGAACGCGGCTCCCTGTGTGGGCCCAAAGAAGGTCGGTCCTTGGAGGGCCGACACCGCGGCCGGGGTTTTCTCCGGATCGGAAAGAGCCGAAAGATAGGCTTGGAACGGGCCTGGATCACTGCCCGTCAAAGCCGAGAACCGGTCGAATTCTCGAGCGGCGCCCTCGAGATCGCCCTCTTTCGCCAGGAGGGAGCCCAAAAGGAACGCGGCCGGATGCATGTCTGGAGCCAGCTCCAACCCGCGCTGGAACGCCTCCCGGGCCCCCTCTTCACCCTCGCAGTATAGAAGCATGCCCAGCGTCAGATGAGCGACGGGTGAATGGGGATCCATCTCCAGAGCAGCCCGAGCATGGTCCCGGGCCTCGTCGAACCGCCTGGCCGTGGTTAGGGCCCGCGCCAGCCAGTACCGAGGGATGGGATTGTGGGGATCCAACACGATGGAACGTTGGAAAGCTTCCTCCCCTCCCCGAATGTCCCAGAGGTAGAACCATTTCAGGAAACCCGAAACGGCAAACCCCTCGGGCCCCTCGACGTCTGGATCGAGGGCTCGGTCCAGGGCTGCCTGGGCGTAGGGCATGATCTCGGGAACCGGCGGCCCCCCGGACTCCGGGAGGAGTACGTAGGCCATGGCCAAGGCCGACCAGGCCCGACCAAAGCCCGGATCCAGCAGAACTGCCCGGTGGAAAGCCTCGATGGCCGATTCCAGGGCCTCTGGGGTCCCTTGAGAAGAAAGCTGCCGACCGAGGAGGTAGTCACAGTATGCCGTGAAGTTGGCCGTAGCCGGTGGCACCAACCGCCCCACCTCCCCATCGGGGACCTCGGCCCCCAGCTCCACGGCTAGGTCCCAGGCTATCCTGTCGAGGAAAACGAGAAGGCTGTCCTTGGGAAGCTGGTAGTGGCGAGTCCAGGGCTGATTACCGTTTTCACCGGCCACGAGGCGGAGACCCACTTCGATCCGGTCCTGGCTCTCTCCGACACTCCCCTCGAGAAGAGCCCCGACACCCAACTCCTCCGCAACCAGAGAAAGATCGACTCTCGGGTTCCCGGCTGAAGCAACGGAAGCCTGTCCGGCCACCCTGAGACCCGGGACCCGACGCAGAGCCTCCGAAAGCTCCAGCCCGATACCCTCGCTTAGGTGGGTGGCCTCCAGGTCGGTGGTCAGATTCAGGAAGGGCATCACCGCCACTGATCCAATCGGCGTCCCCGCCAGCTCGGGGGTCAGAGGTAGTGGGGATTCCTGGTCTGCCAGACGCCACCCCACACCGCCCACGAGTAGAAGGATTCCGACCGCCGCCGCGATGCCCACGGGCCAGCGCTTCCAAACGCTCTGTGCGACGATGTCCTCCAACTCACCGGGTTTTGGCCTGTGAACCGGCTTCACACCCTCACGGGTAAGATCGAAGAGCCACGAGAACCCGAGGACAAATGGGAAAGCGACCACCGACAGGACTACGATGGCGGTTGACACGGAATCGTCTAAACGAAGAGCCGGGACCACAAAGTCCGCCGCCTGGAAAACCACGAAGGCGACGCCGCCGTAGATAGCAGCGGTATTGAAGACCCTCCGCCGCTTCAGTTCAGCGAAGAACCGTTGGTACGCTCTAGGGGGTTTCTCCACCTGGGTCCCTCAGTTGAAAGACACCCCACCTCGACCCTGAGCCGGTTGGTCAAAAGGGCGGGCGCCCTTACCGACCATGACGGTGGATGGTCCCCCAGAATACACGCGTGGAGAAAATTGTTCCAGAGAAAAGTTGTTCAAGCGGGTTAACGAGAGATTCCCGGGCCGCTCACACCCTCTGCCTCTCCGATCTCTGCGAACACCTTATTTCCGATGCGGTAGCGCCTCCAATCCTCGTAGTCGAAATGCCACCATTCGTCCGGAAAAACCTCGAATCCCTGGGCGTCCATGGCGTCCCGGAGGAGTTTCCGATACCAACGCTGGCGACTGGTTCCTCCCGGAAAATCCGCGTTCGACCTCGGTGACATCTCGTCGAAGCCGGCTGGCATCAACACGACCTCCCCGGTCTCCAGGTCGTAGAGGGTCAGGTCGATGGCGCATCCCCGGTTGTGCCGGGATCCGGCTGCCGGATCAGCCACGAAATTCTTCAAATGGGGTGGGGTAGCGTCCCAGAACATCTTGGTGACGTACCAGGGTCGGTACCCGTCGTGAATCATCAGGCCAAAGCCGCGCTCCTTGAGCCATTCATGGGCCCGGACAAGGGCCTCGGCAGCCGGCCTCTGCAAGAAGGCCTGAGGACTGGAGTAGAAGACTTCCCCCATGAAATTGTTGGTGGTAGCGTAGCGGATATCCAGCCGGATGGTCGGGTCAAGGTCCACCAGTTCAACCAGGTCGGACGGGAGAAAATCCCCGTCCTCCTCGGGCGGGACCGAGGCCAACGCTTCGGTTCTGAGCTCCTCCGGGGGACGGAGGGGGATAATCTTGAACGTGGCCCCCTCCCCTCCACCGAGGTTCAGCTTCGCATAATCCAAGCTGCCTAAGGCCAATCCAGCGACATCCCGTCCGCTCTCGCTGGGATCTTCCCACCGGAAGGTGAGGGTGCCACCGTTGCCGGTCATCTGGAATGTGCTGTCGGAGGTAGCCTCCAGGCCTTGGCCACCTCCCTTCCAGAACAGGGCGTAAAGACGCTGGGAATCCTCTAGAATCGAGAGGGTGTCCGGACCGCTCGAATACTCCCCGATCAGTGGAGCCCACGCTGCCGGCGGGGGTGGTGGCGCCTCCAGGAAGGCCACCAGATCCTCCGAGGAGGTGGCCTGATCCTCGGGTTCGGGCCCACATGCCAGCGCGGAAAGAACCAAGCCGGTTCCCACCAGGGACGCTAGAGCCCGGGACACGCACGGGATCATGGTCACTTCCCTCCCCCGTCAGCCCCCTGGGCCGTGTCGGGTTTCATGAACACCTCTGGGGCGAATTCCCGCAAATGCTTCTCTTTTTCCAGCTGGGACACACCCTCGGTCATCCATTTCGGAGCCGGGGTTCCTTTCAAGTAGTGGTCGAAAAACTGCCGCATTCGAAACTGGAAATCGATCCTGTTCTCGAGCCGAGCGAGGCTGTGGCCTTCGTCGGGGTATGACAGCCAGATGATGGGCTTCCCGAGGAAGCGAAGGGCGTTGTACCACTCCAGGCCTTGCTCCCAGTTCACCGAACCATCGTTGGTTCCATGGAGGTAGAGGACCGGCGTGTTCATGTTCTCCACACCCGAGATGGGAGACTGATCCCAGTAGAGCTGGAAGTCGTCGTAGGGGTTGGTCCCGTACCGGCCCTGGCCATAGATGTCGTAGGAGTGGTTGTTCTGCCCGGAACCCGTGAAGAGCTGATTGAACTCGCTCACCAGATTGATGGGCGCCGCCCGGTGCGCGACGGCGGCGAACATGTTCGACCGGGTGGCGATATAGGCGGAGCCGCCCCCGCTGTATGAGCCACCCTGAAGTCCGATGGCTGTCGGATCGGCATAGCCCATTTCGATCACCTTCTTCGTCGCTGCCTCGACGCATTCCAGCATGTCGGAATGGGAGCTGCCCGTTCGGAAGTGGATGTCTGCCAGGAGGACCAGATACCCGTTACTGACGTATGCCGATTGGTTCAACCGGTTGCTGAAGACCGGCACGGAATACTGATGGAGGTTCTGGGAGTCCTTCTCGTAGAACCTCACGATCATCGGGAGCTTTTCTCCCTCCTGGTAGCCCTCCGGGATCGCAAGGATTCCCTGGAGAGGAACGCCTTTATTGTTGGTGTAGTCGATCAGGATCCTGTGACCCCAGAGGTACTCCTCCTGGTGGGGATTGGCAGTGGTCACGCGAACTCTTTCGGAGAAGTCCCGACCGCTCACCGACAGATCGGGAAACTCCTGAAACGTCTCTGCGGTGAAGAGGAACCGGTTCGCCTTCTCGGCTTTTTGAGGCCGCCCGAACCGCCTGTCCTCCCAGGCTAATTCGATGAGCTCTCCGTCTCTGACTTCGAAAAAGCCCGCCTCCTTCGTCCACTCCCCGTAAGCGCTGAGGAGAACGGGCTGTTCCAGATCGACGGTTCGTTCGTCGGGATCGGTTTGCACGTACCGGAATCGAATCTCGTCCCGTTGCCCTCTCCCCTGGGTGAGGTTCGAAGGGCGACTGCCATCGAGCGGTTGGAGCCAGATGTCATAACGGAGGTTCAGGAGCACCGCAGCACCGTCGCCGACCCATCCGGCCACGCCGTAAGGAGGCTTCGCCCCGGGGTGGTCATACTCGAGGTTGGTGAAAACAACCGGATTCGAGGCTGTGAGGTTGAAATGGACGTCGTCGTTGAAACGGTAAGCGAAGAAGTGGCCTTCCAGCCAGTAGAGGTAATGTTTCCCATCGGGAGAGAGTCCGTAGGTCCTTTCATGACCCCGCAGGATCTGATGCTTCTCCCCGGTCTGGGTGTCGATCCGGTAGTAGTCGGCCACTCGGGGCTTCCAGTCGGAGATGAAATTCGAGTCGTCTCGACCCACGGCCCAGCGACCGTCCCGGGTCACCTCCACCGTAGGAATGGCCTCCTCGGCCAGAGGAACGAGCCTCTGCCGGTCGAGGTGGACGGCAGCCAGGTAGGTCCGATCCCGGTCCCTGGAGGCCTGGCGGATCTGGACGGTCTGAATCCGATCATCCGCCCAGTGCCAGACGTTGACATCGGCCAGAGGAACGAGATCCTCCGGCCAATCTTCCAGCTCTTCGTCTTGTGCCTTCAGGCCGACGAAGACGATCCCGAGGCCCTCGGCCCAGGTCACCCCGCCCTTCTCACTGATCACCTGTCCGGGCGGAAGCCCGCTCCCCGATTCTCCGTCAAAGACGTACCGGACCGGCTCGCCATCCTCGAGCTCGGTGAAAGCCAGGAGAGCATTCACCCGCTCGGTCTTCCCTTCCGGCGTTTCCCCCCGTAAGACTGCCAGCCCGTCCCCTTCCTCGGACCAGGTCAACTCCGAATACCGTTCCTTTGCGTTGTCCAAAGCCCGCCTGACCCCGGTCCCCAGGTCCACCAGGTAAAGACCGTTCCCATCCTGGTTGGCCGCATCTACCGTGTAGGCCAACAGGGTCCCGGGCTTGTTGAACCCGGACTCTGCTACGCTGCCGATGAGCTCGTCGTATCCTTCAGATAGGTTCCTCAGGATGAGGTCCGACCCTGCAGCCTGGTCACTCCCTCCACTGTTCGAGGGTCGACCGCTTCCTGAACGTCCCCCTCCGCCAGGTCTCTCCTTCCTCACGAAGAGGTGGCTCGAACCATTCGAAAAACCGAACCCGGCCACGTTCTCCCAGGTCCGTTTCTCCCCCGTCTCAAGGTTCAGCAGTTCGGCTTTTCGGGTGACCCGCTCTTCCTCCCGCCTCGCCTTCTCTGCCTCCTCGAACGAAGGGGAGAGTGAATAGGCCACCCAGATCCCGTCGTCCGAAAACCGAGCACCGGAACCCAGGGGCACGACATGCCCTGCCTGGTTGTCGACGTTCACGACATGGAGAGTGTCGTCACCTCGAACCCGGCCGTACCCCCATGCGACCCAGTTGCCATCTGCGGAGATTGTCGCCCCGGAGATACTCCTCCAGAGTTGATGGTCTTTGATCGGGAGGGGCCGTTTATCCGATGGTTCCTGGGCCTCGGCCGCTGGGAGGACGCCCGCCAGGAGAAGGAGGACCGCAGCGAAGGGGACCCACCTGAAGGTCGAGACCAACGACCCGCGACAAACCAAGGGACGGGTAGCACCGGACATGGAGAACCTCCGGGAATCAGTCGGTTCACTCCCGCTGGCTGCGGGGGTGGCTTGTCAGGTAATGGGCAGCAGAATCCAACGGGCGTCAACCAGGTTCAGCCCTGCGGGCCAACGGACTCGGTCCCGGAGCTCCAGGGCCGGTTGGCTTCCGCACCTGTACTCCCCATTTTTCCGGACATGACTACCGGAGAGTTCTCTATCCAGGTGGACCACCACCCCATTCTGCGGCCAGCCGCATTCACCTCCCGATTCCCGAGGCCGCTCGGTGAGTTGCCGATCCCCCTTTGGCTGGTGGACCTCCTGGAACTGGATGCCGACGCCCCAATAAACCGTGATGAAGCCCTCCGCCTGGCCGTGAGAGACATGCTTCGATACTGGGGACACAAACCGGCTGGACGAGGGAAACCGGCAAGCGAATACCTGGTTCGAGCGGTGGGAGAAGGCGTCCTGGAGTCCATTAATGCTGCCGTCGACGTATGCAACGTGGTGTCCCTTCACAGCGGCTTCCCCATCGCGCTGGTGGATCTGGACCTTGCCCGCCCTCCCTTCCGAGTCCGCCCCGGGACCCCGGAGGAATCCTATGTCTTCAACGCGTCGGGACAGGAGATGGCTTTGAAGGGTCTCATCTGCCTCCACGATTCCGCCGGACCGTGCGCCAACCCGGTGAAA
>JABDNZ010000133.1 GCA_013043565.1 Gemmatimonadota bacterium
GTCTCGTCGATGCCGTCGTAGTGGGGCATCTCATTAAAAACGCCGTAGGGAGAAATGCGGATTCCGACTCGCTCCCCGCCGATGGCTTCTGCGCATCCCCGGGCAACCTCCAGGACGAAGCGGCAACGGTTTTCCACCGAGCCACCCCATGCGTCACCCCGCCGGTTGGTATGCGGGTGTATGAACTGCTCCAAGAGATAACCGTTCGCTCCGTGAAGCTCGATCCCGTCAAACCCAGCCTCCAAGGCGTTTCGGGCAGCTTGTACGTACTCCTCGACGGTGGACCTTACTTCGTCGTCGGTCATGGCCTCAGGACCTGGCATCTTCACAGCCTTCCCCCTCGCATCAACCCACATCAGCGTTTCCTCCAGTGACACATCCGAGGGAGCCAGGACCCGGGCGCCTTCGGGAAGGTTCTCTGGATGGCTCACCCGACCGGTATGCATCAGCTGGACAAAGATCCTCCCACCAACGTCGTGGACCGCTTGGGTCACCTTCGACCAACCATCCACCTGCTCCTGGCTGAAAATACCCGGGATGCGAGGGTACCCCAGGCCATTGGGGGACGGCGAGGTGCCCTCGGTGATGATCAATCCGGCCTCCGCCCGCTGGGCGTAGTACTCAGCCATCAACTCGTTGGGGACGTTCCCAGTGGCCCGGGACCGCGTCATGGGGGCCATGACGGCCCGATTGCGAAGCGTGTAGGAACCCAGGGTGAAGTTCTGGAACAGGGGGAGAGCCTCCTGGCCGGTTTTATTGGCACTCATTTCACGATCTCGAGTAAAGGGTTGCGGCGGTGTAGACTCTGGATTTCGGCGGACGGTGATACCCGCAGCATTGACATGGGGTCCCACCTGCCCTCCCCCACCCGGGGAATTTGAAGAAGCGAAACTGTTTCCCGCGAAACCTCTCTGGCCCAGAGGGTTACACTCTTGGGTGGCCTTCCAGGGTTCCCGTTGGCTTCCGACTTCCACCTTCGGCCTCGTCCCGGGCAAAAAGCATCTCTCGGACACGTTTTTCATCAGGCATCAGGGATCCATCCGTTACACCGACGCGCCGGATGGATCGGCGTCGCGAAGGTGATCGGGTCCGTGCGGGCGTCGAACGGATGGGTACACGTGGTCGACGGGGTGCTGGTCCCGTCGTCGAACTGACCTCAGCTGGTACGCGGGTTCCTTGAGTTTCTGGGCATCAGGATGCATCCTGACCGGAAGCAGAGCCGGAGACGGACGTAGGAGACCGTTGTTGAGCTGAAAACCAAGGAGGTGATGGATGCTTCGGGTCTTGCCGTTGGCTATAGGGACGACCTCATCCTTTTGGGTTGTTCTCGCCCTGAGCGTATTTCCGTCCGTGTCGAATGGGCAGACCGTCGAGTCCGATGTGGAGGAGGTAAAGGCGCGGGAAATCGCGTTCGCGAAAACCATGGCGGATCGGGATTTGGACGCCTTCCTCACTTTTGTCTCCCCCGAAGCGATCTTCTTCGCCGGGAATCAGCCGTTGCGAGGTCGGGACGCGGTCGCCCAGGCTTGGGGACCGTTCTTCCAAGCACCGACACCGCCCTTTTCCTGGCATCCCGACGTGGTCGAAGTGCTGGAGTCCGGCCAGCTAGCTCTCAGTTCCGGGCCGGTGCTTGGGCCCACCGGAGAACAAGTGGGACGCTTCAACTCCATTTGGAGGAAGGACGCCGACGGTCAATGGAGGGTCGTGTTCGACAAAGGGTCATAGTTTTCCCACGAGGTAACAGACCTCTCCGGTTGATCTGATTGGAGGGGGAAAGCCTACCTCCCCCCCAGCCACGCACCGTAGTCCAGATCCATAGAGGGCGGAGCGTCACCCCTGTGGTCCCCGGGCCTCAGGTAGTAATCGAACCATCGAAGGGCCCGGAGCATGTAGTCATATCGGTGGGTGCTGACTCCGTTGCCGTGCCCCTCCCCGGGATACTGGACGTAACGGACAGGGGTATCGGTGCTGGCCTTCACCGCCCGGTAGAGCATGTGGGGCTGACTCGGGTGCACCCTGGGATCGGCCGTTCCTCCAGCCAACAGAAGAGGGGTCCTAGCGTTGGCGGCGAACGTCAGCGGACTCCTTTCAGACAGGAAGTCCCATTGCTCTTCATCGGTGGGCCAGGTCTCCTCGTAGTGGACGTAGTAGAACTCCCAAGGAATGTCTGATGTGAGCCATTTGGTCGGTACGTGGGTGATAGGCACGAAGCTCACCGCAACAGCGAAGTGCTCGGTATGGCGAGTGGCCGCCCAGGCCGCCGTGTAGCCGCCATACGAGCCACCGCCTACACCCACCCTGTCCCGGTCCACCCACCCCCGCTCCACGAAGTGGTCGATGGCGTCGAGGTGATCCTGGAACTCCCTCCCCATGGGATCACCGTGGTCGGCTTTGGCGAACTCCACCCCTCGCCCAGTGCTGGATCGATAGTTCGGGAACCACACCAGGTATCCCTTGCTACTGAGGAGTTGCCCCCAGGTGTTGTAGCCGGTGACCCACTGGTTGTTGTAGTGGCTTTCGGGACCCCCATGGGCCACGATGACCATGGGGTAGAGGTTGCCCTCGGTGAATCCTTCCGGATAGAGAAGGAGACCCTGGATTTCCAGACCGTCACGGGCCTGGAAGGCATAGGTCTCCTGTGGCGTGAGCCGTACCTCCTCCATCCAAGGGTTGGAGTCGGTCCGGCGAGACCAGGAGCCCCCTTCGAGGGTGTAGACCTCAGCGGGATGGGTCGGGCCGGAGATCGCGGCCACCACAGTCGATCCGGCCGTGTGGACCGAACCGAAGGCCATGTCCAGGGCCGGAAGGTCCGACCAGGTGCGGCTCTCGACGTCGAAGTCCGAGACGGCGCTCTCGACGCCCCGGCTGACCCGAGCCCGGAGAGTGTGGTCGTTCATCCACTCCAAGGAGTGGGCCATGCCTTCCCATCCGGAAGTGAGGCTCGAGGGTTCACCACCTGCCGCCGGCACCATGTAGAGCATCCCCGCGTGGGGGTCCCGGGGATCGGCGGCGCTGATGTAGGCGAGGTGGTGACTGTCGGGCGAAAAAGCCATTCCGCCGAGCTTCCCAGGGTTCTCGACGGACGCCTGAATGCGGCCGGAGGCCACGTCCAGAATTCGGATCCGCTTGAACATCATGGAGTCGTCGGTGAGGGCCCGGGGGGCCACCTGCAGGGCCAAAAGGTCTCCGTCCGGTGACCACTCGAAGGAGTACACGCTCCCGGGAACCGCATACTGACGGATCTCCCCGGTGTCGTGGTCCCAGACGAAAAGGCCGATAGGGTTGAAATCCTCGTCATACACTCGCTGATCGAAGCCGGCCTGCCGGGCTACCGCTCGGTTCGGCGGAGTGGGAAGGACGGCGGTGAAGGCCACTGCCATTCCGTCGGGTCGCCAACGGTACTGGCTGACCCCGCGTCCGGCGTCGAAGACGCGGGAGGCCTCCCCGCCGGCCATGGACAGGGCATAGAGCTGTCGTCCCGAGTCCCCGTCTCTGGTGTCCAAAAAGGTCAGGAGGTTTCCACCCGGATGCCACGCCACCCCAACGACGTTCCGCTTGCCCGCCACCAAAGGACGGGGGCCGTGGTCCCCCCCGAGCATATAAAGGTTGGTGTATGCGCCCCCGGGGGAATCCGCAGGGCCACGGGGCTCGGAACGAGTGAATGCGATCCGCGAACCGTCGGGGCTCGGGTATACCCCCGTCACCGACTTCATGGTAGCCACGTCCATGGGAGTCAGGTCCCGGCCAGCCTGCGCCTCGACCTGGGTGGGGGAGGTCGGAGCCAGGGCATGGGCCGCCAGCAGGGCCACGACGAATGCGGGCACACGAAGCCTTCGCGAGGGATTCATCAACGTCCTCCGGGAGAAGTACCGGTTATGGAGTAATGGCTGGAAGATAGGGAATTCTCGCGACGGTTCCAGGTCGAGGCACCCCACCCTGGGGCCCAGATGAGGCGAAGGCAGAGGGGGGGCTCCGCCCGACCCGACCGTCTTCGCCCCGGCCCCGACCCGGTCGGATCATGCGGTTCCCCCGGCGGGTTTGCGCACGGGTGCGCTTTTGAATAGGCTTCCGCCTCTGAGGGGGTTTTTCACCGGCGGAGGACCGGATGCAGTCGACACGGCTGGCGAGTCCAGCGTAGGCAGTCGGAGCGACGGAATGGAGTATCTGACTTTGGTGGGAGGCGAGCTACGGTCCTCCCTTTCGCAATCGCTGGGGGACTGGGCGCCTTTTTTCTGGTCTGCTGCCGCACCGATTCTGTTGGCTATTTTTTGGCTTGGAGGAATCTACATCCTCTGGCAGAGCTGGCTCCCGAACAGTTCCGTTGAAGAAACCGGTGGTGGTCTGCTTTTCCGCCTGTTCTTCAGCTTTTTTATCGTCGCGATGATTCTCTGCGCAGGTGCCGGTTTCGAGCATCTCGTCCTGGGCGAAGGGCTTATCCATGCCCGGGTCCTCGGAGGCGTCATCGATGTGATCAGGCCTCAGTAACAGGCCTTTCTGGGCAGGGTCGGGCTTGGCTTCCGCTTCTTCCTTGGATCTGAGGACCACCCGGGCCGGGCTCCGGCCTTCCGCCTACCTCTCCCGCCGATACAAATCAGCAGCCGACCTCAAGGTCGGTACTCGCTCCCCATTTTTCCATCAAAATCGACCTCCAAAACCTATCGCATGGCTCGCCCGGCGCTGGCTCCACCCCCTTTTGCCGCTTCGGCCGCAGCCAGGATCAGGTCCGCGACGCCACCAGTAATGCTCCCCTCCGCTACCAGGCTTTCCAGGTGGTTGATGAGGGCCCTGATCGGGGCCCGTTCCATTTGTCTTCGAAGGCTGTTCGCAATCCCCGGAACAGGGATGGCTCCCGAGGCCACCATGTCCTCCAAAAGCTGGCGGAAGTTCTGGAAGGTGGCGTGGTGCGCTCTAAGAACCACCTGACCATCCCCCAGGTACGTGCGGTTGAATACCGGCATGCTGGTGAGTCGGGTCCAATCCCAAGGCTCGACCTGCATGGTTGCTCCGTCTATGAGGTCAATGGTGGGTAGGACCAGGGAAATCGGGCCCGCAGGTGAAGCTTCCGTCAACATCAGGCCCGTGAGCGACGCATCCATTCCGGACAGCCTGACCTCGAAGGCCCGGGCCCCGTCTACCGAAGCAAGGGACAGGGAGGCGTTGATAGGAAGCGACAGGTCGGTGACGTCCAGGGCTCGCTCCTCCTCCGCGCTGAGCACTCGGACCAGTCTCACTTCGGCGCTTTCCAGGATGCTTTCAGGGTCGAGGGTGAAGGCTCGGGCCTCCTGGAGGCTGGTGATCCGGACCGACGAGGGCGTTTGGCCGACAGCGTTCATGGCGAACAAAGCGTCACCGGCGAAGAGGCGGTAGTCCAGGGCCCCGGTGTTGGGGTTGGAGAGTTGAACCGTGTAGTCCCCTGGGGGAAGGTGATACTCGGTAGGCTCCAACCAGTCCGCGTCCGGAAGCCCGGCGGGGTACCGAAGTCGAGAAGCTTCGGGGATCTCGTCGAATTCGGCGCTGGCGGTGGAGCCAAGACGTCGACCCAGTTCGTCGATGTGGATCGCGAACATGTCCGGATCTATGACCCGTGACACCCAGACCCAGAACTCATCAAAGTCGACATCCCCCCACCATTTCCGAATATGGGCCAGCTCATTGGGAGAGATACGGTCGATGGCGATCCTCGTGATCTCCCGTGTTCCATAGGTGAATCCGTCGGGCCCGAATTGGAATTCCCGCCACCCTGGGCTGTTGGTTTCATCACGATAGGGAGTGTTGTTGTCCCAGATCCGGAACATTGCGCCGTCATCGGTCCGCTCCATCCCGACGATGTTCACGGTATGCGCAACCGAGGGCGTCCAGAAAGAGAGAACCCAAGGATCCTGCCAACCCGCTTTGAGTTCTGCCTCCACCAGATCGATGATCTCCGCAGCCTCTTCAATATTCTTGGCCCACACCCGATGAGGCTTGATTTCTTTAGCTCGCCACATGAACCAGTGCTTCTCGATGTGCCGCTCGATCTCTTCGTCCAGAGACAGGTCCCCACCGCCCCGAGTAATCTGCGGAATCTCGAAGGTGTGGGAGGCGCCCCGTTGGTAGAAGCTGGGATGGACGGTATTTCGGTAGAACATTCCCGCGGTGATGGCGAACCCATAACACTGACCTCCGCCGAACCCTGGCAAGAAGGAGTTGACGTAGTAGTCCCAGTCCATGGGGGACCAGATATTCACGGTTCCGCCGAAAACCTCCGAAAACAGCATCCAGTCGCCTGCACCTCCGAAATTTTTGAACTGATAACCGTCAGGATAGGGCATGAATGGGTAGGTGATGGGCACGAGGCCATTGGACTCCATGGCCAACCCCGTCGGTGGTCCTGTTTCGGACCCGGAGTCCAAGGCGGGCGCCGTGGTGGGAGGCTCGCAGGCCAGGAGGGCACACAGAGCCGCGGACACCATGAAAGCTCGCATACGATCCATGATCACTTTCTCCCAGACGGTGAGAGTGAGGTTTTGGCGTTCTGCGGCCAGCCGCCCGGGCCTTCTTCAGCCAGCCCAGTGGCTTCCTGGGACATCTCGTTGTGAAGCCTGGTTAACGAAAGTAGTGCGGTTACCCTTCACCTGCGAGGGAGACGACCGCTACCCCCCGACCCTAGCCGGAATCCACACATTGAAC
>JABDNZ010000134.1 GCA_013043565.1 Gemmatimonadota bacterium
CCCCTGGCCCGCATGACGATGTACGGGAAGGGCGTAGACATATACCTGGCCCCGACAGCGGATTCCCGGGAGCGATGGCAGTCCACCCTCCAACACATTGCTCTCGAGGGTCGTTGTTTCGTTCTTGGGTGCAACCAGTACGTCACAAGGGATATGTACCCATCGGACCTGGAGATCAAAAGTGAGCTGGAGGCTTGGCCCGAGGTCCTGTGTCGGGGTGGCAGCGCCATCTACAGCCCCCTCGGGGCACTTCTGGCGGGCCCTCTGTGGGACGAGGAAGGGATCCTCTTCGCCGACCTGGAGTTGGGGGAGATCGCCAGGGGCAAGTTCGATTTTGACGCCACTGGCCACTATGCTCGACCCGATGTCTTCCACCTGTGGGTGAACCAGGAACCCCTCCTCTCCGTGGATCTGGATCCGGATGAAGGGTGACGGGACGCGGCTCTTTCCAACCCGAGCAGGGACCTGAGGCCAGACATGGAATCAACCCCTTCCCCACATTGGCGTTGGGCCCCACTGGGGCTGATAGCCGGATTCCTGGTTCTCGGGATCGGCGTGTGGGAACCCATGCCCCCGGGCATATGGCATGACGACGGGGTGTACGTTCTCCTGGGGAAATCCCTGGCAGAGGGAGAAGGCCTACGGTACCTAGGCGTCCCCGGTGCCCCCCTTGCCCCGAAGTTTCCGCCTCTTTTTCCGGCCCTTTTGGCGGTGGTTTGGCTGATCTTCCCGTCTTTCCCGGAAAACGTATCGATCCTCGGGTCGGTGAATATCGTGCTCACCGCCATCGCTGGCGGAGTGTTCTTCCTTTATCTCAGGAGTGTACTGGGCCTCTCCGACCGGTTTGCCCTCTTCTCTACCGGTCTCATCTGGATCTCAGCCCACCTCTGGAGAGCGGCATCGGTTCCTCTCTCCGAGCCTCTCTTTCTGCTCCTGCTCCTGTTGGCTCTTTGGGCAGGGGGCCGAATGGAAAGCAGGAAGGGATCTGCTCCGGTGCTCTGGTTCCTTCTCGCTGGTGGTTTGGCCGTTTATGCACGCACCCTGGGGGTGGGTCTCTTCGCTGCCGGTGTCATTTCCCTGTTCATGAGGTGGAGGCGGAGAGACGCGCTGCTGTTGGGGTTGGGGGCAGTGGGGTGCCTTCTGCCTTGGGTGGTCTGGAGCGGCTGGGCCGCTGCCTCCATCCCCGAACCGTTTAGGGACGTCCTGGGCCCTTACGGCGGTTGGCTGGTCGCCCAGGTCCGGCAGGACCCGACGGGGTTCATGCAGTTTGCCCTTGCCAACGCGGGCCACCTCCTGGCAAGAACGGTCACGTTGAACCTTCCCGGCATTCCGGGGCCTCAGCTCCTCTACGGCCTGGTGATGGCGCCCATCGCCCTACTGGGCCTCTGGGAGATCTTCCGAAGGTCCAGGGTTCTCGCCTTAACCCTGGTCTTTTCCCTTGGTATCCTGATGATCTGGCCCTTCCAGGAGATCCGGCTCCTCGTGCCCTTCCAACCCCTCCTGATCCTCTCCCTGATCATGGGAATGTGGAGGCTGCTCAAGAAGACCGGAGGGTTCCCTCTGGCGAAGGGAGCCCTGTCCGTCGCCGCCGTGAGTTGGGTCCTGCTCTTCAGCGGCATGTCCCTCTACAGGCTTTCCACGGGATGGACCTCGGCCTCTTATAGGATTCGGGCCGAAGCACTGTTGGATGCTGTTCGGGCTGTCAACGAGAACACACCCACGGCAGCCGTGGTGGGAGCCCCCGAAATGTGGGCTGGATTGAACCTCTTTACGGGCCGGACAACCCTTCCCAGCGCTCGGTTTCGGCCCCTTTCGGGGAACGAACCCATCTACGGGACGCCCCAACAACAATATCAGACGTGGATCCAAGGAGGGGTCAGCCATGTCCTGGTCGAGCACGGCGGGCAAGTGCACGGGGCGGCTCTGGACCGGATCGACGCACTCTGCCCACCCGGGACCATCCAGGTCCTGGATATTCAACCCGGCAGGATCCTGGTGGGTCTACACTGGGACGGGGCCTGTCAGCAGGATGTGTTGGAGGAAGGCGGACAACCCCCGGTCTAGAACTCGATGCTCCCCTGCTGAGACGTGTCGACTTCCTCGCCGCTCTCCCCTTTCAACAGGACGGTCTCAACCTGTGAATAGAGGAACTGGCGGGCTTTCGGATCCCGGGGATCCAACCCGTAGTGGTTGATCAGCAGCGTTTGGTGTTCCAACCAATCACTCCAGCAGTCCTGGCAGATTTGTTCGTGGACCCGTTCCCCGATGGCATTCCGAAACGGGGCTTTGTCCAGCTTTGGGGCGTCTTTCTTACAACGACTACATTGAATGGTATCCACGAGCACCTTCTGGTTTCAGGGGTTGCTACGGGCTCCTCACAGAAGGATAAAACTCCAAGAACACGTTCTCTCGTCAAGTCATCGAGCCAAGCGGCACAATAGCGGGTAGACGCTCCATAAAGGCATGGTTAGTTTTATTGGCTTTCATTAAGCTGGGTCATCAAACACGCGGCTCAGAGGCTTGGAACCAGGCTCCCAACATCCACGGTTTAGAATCAGAATGCTCACCAAGAAACAACTCGAACACCTCGAGAAAAGGCTGCTGGACGAGCGGGACAGGGCCCAAAAAGCCCTGGGACTTTTCGACCAGATGACAAAAGCTGACAGGGAATCAGGCGACTCTGCCCTCTCGGCATACACCGACCATATGGCCGATCAGGGAACTGAAGCCATGGAGCGGGAGAAGGCTGCCCTCTTCGCGACGAAAGAGGGGCGATACCTCTATCGTCTCGAGGAAGCACTTCGACGCCTCTATCACGACCCCAAGAATTTCGGTAACTGTCACACCTGCGGCGCCGAAGTGGGCATCGAACGCTTGGATGCTCTTCCCCACGCACGCTATTGCATCGACTGTAAGGT
>JABDNZ010000136.1 GCA_013043565.1 Gemmatimonadota bacterium
CCTCGAGATGGTGTGCGAGTTGCACGGTGACAGAATCCAGGTCCTCGCGGAAGAGGTCTTCCATGGTCTCGGCCAGGCTCTCATGGAGCAGCGCCCGTTTCACCGGATCGAGGGTTTGGTAGAGGAACTCCTGGAATAGGATATGCCGGAAGGCGTACCGGGATACCTTCCGGGGGCCTCTGCGGTCGATCCCACGGGCATTGACCATCTCGAAACGCGTTTGAAGAGGTCCACTCAGGGACCGCACCGCGTCTTTGTTGGCAATTCCCAGCACCCCTGCGATCACCTCGGCGGTGAAGTCCTCTCCTTCGACAGCAGCCACCGCCAGAAGCTCCCTTTCATCATCCCCCAAGCGATTGATTCGTTCTTCGATGACACCCTCTATCCGGGCGGGGAGTTCGTCCCAGGCCACCCCTCCTTCGGCCATCCAGCGGCCTTCGCGACTCTGGGTCACCGTGCCCCGATCTTTCATCGCTTCCAGGAGTTCCACCGTGAAGAGAGCGTGACCTCGCGTCTTTTCGAATAGAGCCTGGCGGAAAGCCGGACCCAGGTCATTCGGCTCAGCATCTATGAGAGCGTCGATCAGAGCCCGTCCCTCCCCCTCCTCCTGATCCCCGACCCGGATCCAAACATCCCCCTCGTACCTTTTGACTTCCGAGAGGATGGGGTCCAGCGGGTGCCGTTCGCCGTCCCTTTCGATCTTGAGGTCCTCCGGCCGGTAGGCCCCGATCAGGAGAATCCTCTCGCCTTTGATACGGCGGGATAGATGGAATAGAAGGCCCAGGGAAGCAGTGTCAGCCCAGTGGGCATCGTCGAGGACCAGGACCAAGGGGTGTTCGCGGGCAAGGGAGCGGAGGACATTGGTGAACTGTTCGAAGATGTGGTGCTGTTCCATTCCGGCCGTTCCATCGGACACTCTGGGGAGCGTCCCCATCGCACCCCTCTTCGCATGGAGCTTCTTCAACCCCTCCACCCACGGAAGCCTCTCTGCCACCCGGGCACTGATCCGGGTGAGGATGGCACCCCCTGGGACGAAAATGTCGATCAGATCAGGCCCATGTTCCATGAGGGCCCGCCCCGATTTCGCCAGGAGTCCCCTCAGGCGGTTGGCATTCTCCAGCGTTATTCGGCCTTGGGCCAGCTGCCCATCTACATCCCCGGTCAACAGGCCTAGGATCTCCCGGAACGGAAGGTAGGGGTCTCCAATCCCTGTTTGGGCATTGCAGTCCCCGATGGCCAATACCAGGTCCTGATGGAGATCCTGGCCCTGTCGCGCGAATTCTCCTAAGAGGGCGGTCTTTCCGGTTCCGGCTTCGCCGGTCACGAAACAAACCCCTCCCTCCCCGTCCAGAGCACGGGCGAGGAACGAGGTCAAGAGCCGGAGCTCCGCCTCTCTTCCGACGAACCTTCTGGTCTCAGGAGGCATGGCCGGACGTTAGCGAATGAGCTGCGGGCAGGAAATGGTCGCTAACTCACCTTCCCCGAATCTCTGAAAGCCGGTACGCCCCCGGGAAGTCTTCCGGGGCCGTCTTTTCCTTCCCGCTCCAGGCTTCAATGTCTAGGCGAATCACGGAGGTTCGTAGGAGCTCGTCCGGTGCGATGGGACGATAATCCTTCCCGGCTTCCAGATGGGGCGCGTATTTCCTCATGATGAGCTCGAGGCCATACTCGGCCTCCGTCTGATCATGGACTTCGTTGGCGTACCCCGAGGCCACCACGCTCCGGTATTCCACCCCGAACTCCAGAGCCTCATCAGCCGGCAGCAGCCGTCCCATCTCGAAGACAGTGAGGTTCATTGGGACCCCCGGCCCCTCCCCCGCCTGGACTCCGCCAGACCCTGCGGCCTGCTCCAAAACCCTCCCGGTCAGCCCCCCGAATGCTCCGTGGACGTAGACGGCGTTCTTGGCCTCGTCGAAGGCGTAGATCCGGGGAAGAGAGAAGGGCAAGCCGTCCAGAACGGAGGAAAACACACCGGCCTCCCCTCTGTGCAGGAGGGCGCGGATCCAATCCTCATCTTTCGATCGGTCCCGTCGCCTGGGATGACGGTGTTCGGGCCTCATTTGATCAGTCCCTCCCCGGCCCATCCAACTCTTCGATCGTCGCCGTGGAGGGTCCCCGAACCCTCTGGATCCGGCGGGCGACGGTCTCGGCCTCCCTCCAAACTCTCAGGACGTTCTCGCCGACCAGCTTCCGTAGTTCTTTCTCCGTCCACCCCCGTCGAGCCAGTTCCTCCAACAAGGCCGGATAGGTGGAAACGTCCTCCAGGCCCACCGGGGTTGAAGAGATCCCGTCGAAATCGCTCCCGATCCCCACATGGTCGATCCCCGCCACGGCCCGAACATGGTCGATGTGGTCCGCAACGTCCGCCAGGGTCGCCCTTGGCGCCTCGTCCGGAGCACCCTCGAAGGTCCGAACCTCCTCGTTGATGAACGACGGAACGAACGTAACCATGACCACCCCGCCGTTCTCGGGCATCCGGCGAAGGATGTTGTCGGGGACGTTGCGAGGATGATCTGTAAGGG
>JABDNZ010000138.1 GCA_013043565.1 Gemmatimonadota bacterium
CGAGTATACTCCTAGTCTCGGCCGGCCCCATGCGGTCCTTGAGCCCCGGAGCCGGGTTGGTCAGGAAAGGCCGTCGGGAATTTCCAGCCAGAAAACGGAACCGCCCTCGTCAGGGCAGTCCACTCCGATTTCCCCACCGTGAGCCTCCACGGCCAAGCGGGCAAAAGCCAGGCCCAGGCCGACCGAAGCCTTGGACTTCTTCCGGCCGGAACCCCCCTGAGAGAACTTCTCGAAGATCCGATCCCGATCTTCCGAGGGGATTCCCAGCCCACTGTCTCTGACGGCCAACCGTACTCGACCCTTCTCGGCCGAAAGCTGGAGTTCGACCGGTGTGTCCTCGGGGGAGTGGTCCAGGGCATTGGTGAGGAGATTCTGGACCACCCGCTGGATCAGCCCAGCGTCGAGCCGGACGCGGATTCCTCCGGGGACCTGCTCCCGGGCCACTTTGATTCGGGTAGACCGAGGGCCTAGAAGCTCGATGGCCGGGTCCGTCACGTCGGAAAGGATGACCTCGTCGAGCTCAGGCTCCAGCGTACCGGATTCGAGTCGGGAGACTTCCAGGATGGACGTAACCATATCGTTCATCCGCTGGGCACCAGCCATTCCGGATTTCAGGGCTCTTTCGGTTTTCTCATCCGTCGATCCGGAGAGGTAGAGGTCGACGAGCTGCAGGTTCCCCATGACCGCCGTCAGAGGTGACTTGAGATCGTGGACAATCATATGGACCAGTGAGTCCCGAGCGCCCTCCAATTCCTGAATGGTTAGGAGCTGATCCTGGATCTCGTCGTAACGATCTTTCAATTCCACGGCATTTCGGAGTCGAACACGAAGATCCGGAATGTCCAGTGGTTTGAGGAGGAAGTCGCGGGCGCCGGCCGCTATCCCATCCAGCCTCTTTTCCCGACGGCGGTGGGCGGTCATCAGCAGGACCGGGATCTGAGCGGTATTGGGGTCCGCCCGGAGTCTGCGGCAAATCTCGATACCATCCAGCCCCGGGAGGGCCACGTCTAGGAGGATGACGTCGGGAAGTGCTTCCTCCAAGGCACGGAAGACCTCCTGGTCGCGACCGGCGAAGATGACTTCGTAGCCTTCCGATTCCAAAACCGGAGACAACATCTGCAAAATGCCGGGTTCGTCGTCGACCACCAGCGCCCTGCGAGCGCGGGTGTCCTCTTCCTGGATCGTTATCAGCGCGGTGCCTCCCTACTCGGGGTTCAGGAGTGACTCCACCTTGTTGATCAGGTTTTTGATGTCGAAAGGCTTGGCCAGGGAGGCGTCAGCTCCCAGGGCCTCTGCGTCCATCAAGGGGCCCGCCCGGTCGACGGATCTTCCCCCAAAAGAAAGGCCACCGGAAATCACCAGGATCTTCACTTCCGGGTAGCGGCCCTTGAGATCGAGGATGGTTTCGATCCCTTCCTTTTCGGGCATGATGAGGTCGGTAATCACGAGGTTGAAATCCGACTCCTCGAAGAGACGAGTGCCCTCGACCCCGTCGCCGGCCAGAACGACCTCGTGCCCGGCCTGCGTCAGGGCCCGACTGATCAGTTGGCGAACCGGCTCTTCGTCATCGATGACCAGAATCCGTGACATCCCGTCTCCTCAACACATACCATCAAAACCATGTCGTCTCGCCCTTCCAATCTAATCCCAGACGGTGCCAGGGAACCAGGGATTCCCTTTTTCGGTAGGCTGCCGAGGGGGATGTCGAGACGAGCTTGGCCTTTCGCCCGGTGACTGGTTCTGGATCGGGCCTCGTTGCATCTGTCGCCGGAGCGCCCGAGTTTCTTCTCTCCTTCAGGAAATCGGTTGGAGAATGCATGAACGTCGAAGTGAAAGCCTGTAAGTGGTTTGGAAGCTGCAGGGACCGGGCCCGACGCCGTGTTGGCGGCCTGGTCATCACCCTCGCTGTCCCTGGCCTATGGGGATGCGCCTCTTCTGCAGTCGTCCCACCAGGAACGCCCTCACCGCCGCCCTTCGCCATCGAGGTAGAGGAACTCACCATCGATCAGGTCCAACGGGATCTGGTTGCGGGCCGCTATACCTCGGCTCAGCTCGTCACGAGACTCCTCCATCGGATCGGCC